>JAOZLU010000028.1:1867-25496 GCA_029934695.1 Desulfobacterales bacterium
CCTACATTTTTTTGATAAGGTGGGTTCCGCTTCGCTCCACCCACCCTACATTTTTTTGATAAGGTGGGTTCCGCTTCGCTCCACCCACCCTACATTTTTCTGGAATAGTCTATATATCAGTCACGAACTTCCCTTCCTGCATTTTTATCACTTGGTCTGCTTTGTCAAAATATTTATCATCGTGTGTGACAGCGATGATTGTTTTCCCCATCCTTTTTAAATCTTTAAGCAATACTTCATAGAAATGCTTTCTGAACGTGGGGTCCTGATCCGCGGCCCATTCATCAAACACATAAATCGGTTTGTCTTCCAGCACAGATGCAATATAAGCCAGTCGTTTTCTCTGGCCTGTGGAAAGATCAGTATCGGTGAATTTTCCGTCAATGTATCTGGTCTTTCTTTGCAGTTCCATGTCACACAGAAGACTTTCCACCTCTTTTTCATCAACGGATTCCAGACCGTACAATTTTTTGAACAGATAAAAGTCGGTAAGAATAATGGAAAACAACTCGCGATAGCTCTGAAAAAGTGATGGCTTCACGACCTGTTCATCCAAGATTATGCGGCCCCCTTTTTCAGGGTAATAGAGACCCAGCAACAATTTCAGCAACGTAGATTTACCGCTGCCGTTGCCCCCGACAATAAACAGAATTTCACCTTTTCGGATGCTCAGATCAATCGGTCCTACAGCAAACGAAGTTTCCCCATTCTTATCAAGATATCGGAAGCAGACCGATTCAAGCACTATTTTCTTAAAATCCGTCGGGATATGCAGGGATGTCATCGGCGCATATACACCGAAAGCATCCAGTTTGGCCTCAAGCTTTTCCAAATTTGCCACTGCCACATTAGACTGGGTACAAGCCGGTATGCCGCGGAGCAGTGCATCCATGGAGCCATAGATATACAGCAATGTGGCAATGAGTTTGACAATAATGTCATTGCGAGTGTCACTGAGGGTCGGCAGTATAAAGAGGACACAGCCAATCAGTATGAAATAACACAAGTAATAGAAGACAATGGTTTTGTTAAACTTAAACCCTGCACTTACTTTGAGTCGTTCTGTCTCTCTGGAAATCGTTTCGATATCTGCAAATACGTCGCTGTTTTTTCTGTAGTTGACTTTAAGTTCCTTGAAACCGGCCAGGACATTATCCAAAGCGTCAAAGAAATGGGCTTCTTTCAACCTGGATTTTTTTATTTCTTCCTTAGCTTCCATATAGTTGAACACAAATATTATACTGCCGGCAGACAGAAAAACCAAAATGAGCAGAAAACCAATCTGCGACAGCCAGGCGATGTATAAGAAGATGGCAACGAATGAAACAGAAGCGTCAAAAAAACTGATAAGAATAGGTGTGGACTGGGAGAGAATGTCGGTATCCTGAGTAATCCGGGCATATATCTCGCCATGTCCGGTTTTCTCCAAAAACTGCAATTCTGTATGACGAAGTTTACCAACGAGTCTGACACGCACTCTGCGAATCACTCCCTCAGCAACAGTCGTTGACTGGTCTAACAAATATCTCTTACAGACAATAAATATGACACAAAGGATGAGGTACATGGAAAAGAACTGTATTTCCACATCTATAATGTCTGTTCCGGCAACCTTGTTGATGACGAACAGAAGTATGGCATAGGAAATACCGGAGGTGATTGTCATAAAAAGAATCGTGCCCTTTGGGACATCGGACTCCTGAAAAAAGAATCGGATTAATTTTATTTCCATAAACAAACTCAAAAATTATGTGGATATGTAGGGTGGGTGCAACGAAGCATAAGCACCATTTGTGGGTTACGCTTCGCTGCTGATGGATTTCCCAACCCGATTTGTGTGGATATATGTGGTGGGTTACACTTCGCTGCACCCACCTGCTGAGGGATTTCCCAACCCGATTTGAAACGCCTCGGTGATGGTTCAGGTCGAAAACGGAAACCCGCCCTCACGCAGTTCTGAAATGCTTTCTTTCACAGCCTGTATGATAAAATCCGTATCCTCATCTGTGTGGGCAGTGGATAAATAGCAACTGCGTTTTTCCCATGTATAAACCCCTTTTTCCATTAAGAGGTGAAACAGGATATCCGTTTCAATGGGTTGAAGAGACGGGTCATATTTACCGTAAGCTCTGAATTGAAAGATCGAACCGAAATGATTTGCCCGGACTGGCACATTTTCTTTTTCAAAATATGCATTCAGGGTGTCGGCAAATTCTGAGGATCGCCGATTCAACTCCTCCTGTAATGACGGCCCCTGTTCTTTCAGATACATGAGGACTGCATGAGCAGCAGTCATCGCCAACGGGTGTTTGCGAAAAGTGCCTGCAAACGCGGCCGGCTTTTCCCGGGGGTAGGAGTCATCTTCATAATTCCATATACCGCCGTCAATGGCATCCAGAAACCGCGCCTTGCCGGCAATAATGCTGATCGGCATTCCGTTTGCCACAGCTTTTCCATAAGTCGTTATATCCGCGCGTATGTCAGAGTAGCCCTGCATTCCCCCGGGATGGACGCGGAATCCTGTTATGACCTCATCAAATATCAAAGCGGTCCCTGTCTCTGCCGTTATTTGTCGGAGTTCCCCAAGAAACGCCTCCGGGTAGAATTCCGGTTTTCTGCTTTGAATCGGTTCAACCAGAACTGCCGCCAGTTCATGACCGAGGGATCGGATCATGTCAAGCGATTCTTCTGTGCCATAGTTGAGCGTCAGCACATCTTCTGCCATACCGGGAGGGGTTCCGGGAGACCAGGGAAAGGATCCTTTTTCATTATGGGTAACCATTACTCCGTCAAAATGTCCGTGATATGAACCTTCAAAAAGTACGATTTTGTTTCGTTCTGTACAAGCCCTGGCAAGCCGTAGCGCTGACATAACAGCCTCGGTTCCGGTATTGGAAAAAGCGACCCGTTCGGCTCCGGTCAATTCGCAGATCAGCTCTGCGATCTCGCCTGTAAGATCAAACAGCGGGGCAAGCTGAATTCCTTTTTCGAGCTGGCTCTTCAGGGCCTGGGTGATAAAAGCGGGACTGTGTCCTAAGAAATTCACACCGTATCCCATTGCAAGATCAATGTATTCGTTCTCGTCTATATCCCATATCCTTGAACCGGAAGAGCGATGACCGGCAATGGGATATCGAATTTCTTTTAATGACTGACGATATCCCATCGAGTTCACCCAGTCAGAAAAAACCGGCCGATATTTTTCACTGAATTTTTTTGATTTTTCTGTACGCTTATTATATCGGGAAATAAAATCTCGGAGGAATGCTTCCTGACGCGGGGTAAGTTCGTCAGTCTCCGCTTTTATGGAAAGCAGATGACGACTGGCAGTGCTTAATTCGACAGCGTCTTTTTCAGACATTGTGGTTCTCCTTACTTTACTGTTACAGCTTTTGACAAAAAGATTGTCCGGAGTGCCAAACTGCAGGTTTGGCACTCCGGAGACAGCATTTCCGGCAAATCTGACAATCCGCGAGGGACGGAAGGATGCCGGATATGACCTGATCACGATTCATCTATCTTATATACTTTATTTCAGAATGCAAGCTTTTTTTGTCTGACAGCCATTTTTCCCAATATCATAAAATTCCAGATGGCTCCGACAATATAAGCACCTTTCATTGTCCTGAAACTGTTTGATTCAACACCGGCTATCAGTTCAGCCAGCAGTTGTGATTCCGGATAACTGCTTCCCCTCCTTTTTCATAAAATGTCATTCTGAAGTCATTTTCAGGATCGCTGCCGGAAAAAAATTCCATGATGCTCAAGAGCAGGCTTCAGCTTCTCCTCAATGCCGTGTTTGCTGAAAAAACCGAGACGCAGTATCTTTTTGGGAAAGCGTTCCTTCATGAGGCGTCGGGCTTTGTCCGCAAAATCCCTCACCATCTTTTCGGTGATCTTATGAAGATTCTCAGGTGCGTAATTCTTGCATTCCACCATGATCACCACCTGTCCGCCTTCCAGAACAATGTCAATTTCCTTCCCGGCCTCAAGAAAAAAACTGAGGGTGTAGGAAAAGTCTGTCACCGGTATCCCCTCTGTCAGCCCGGCCCCGCCGTCAATGATCGCCTTGATAAGCCCCAGCAGGACTTCCCGCTCGTAATAATGCCCCTTGAGATTGTTGTGCTCCCCGCGCAGTACATTCAGGGTCTGTCGGAGAACTTCGGCCTCTGCCAGACCCAATTCTAAGCATTTAACCCGCTCCTGCAGGTAATCAAGCAGGCTGTCATTGCGAAAGTAGGCGTCAAAGTCTTTTACCGGCAGTCCCAGTATGTCTCCGTAATGTTTCATGAGCACTTTTTTCAGGGTCCGGTCAAACACCCCGCCGTACCGCCCCCCGCTCAGTTCGATCAGATCGTATTTGTGGAGCAGAGCAAGCTCCTCGCGCAGTCTGCTGTCATCAAGCTCCAGTGACAGGGCGCGTTTCAGATCCCGGGGATAATACCATTCACCCTCATGTCTGCACAGGAAATAGGTGATCCGGCGCATATTGACATGATTCACCGCATTCATTGCCATCGACAGATACTCATCCCAGTCTTTCCTGATGTTTCCCCTGTCCACTTCGAATTCCAGGGCACGATCCGCATCTTCAACACTGCTGATTGCGGGTTTGCCGAGATTCGGGGTGAGGAGTTCCACGATGCGGCCCGGGACATTGTTGGTGACATGCACGATATATTCGGCAATCTCGGGAGTGACCGGCTGTCCGTAGAGGGCACTGTAATTCAGCGTCATGGCAACGGACTCATCAGGCTGCATTTTGGGCACGATGACCTCATAAAACCGCTGCGGCAGCCAGCGCATCAGTTCCTCCGACACCACGCCCATCAGGGAACCGGTGATGAGCAGCGGCGCCACCTTCATTTCCGCGGTGGACATGTAGGCTTTGCAGGGTCTGTCCTCAGCCCCGGCGTCAATATACATGTTCAGATACTGGAATTCGTCGATCATCTGCACAATCTGCTCTTCGACTCCGGGTGTTGTTGCAAATCCGCGCGGCATAGCCGTGGCCGCAAGCACATATTCATACGGTGATTTGTCTCTCCGGATCATATGCATACAGGCATTCAGATTGGACATGATCCCGGTTTTATGCGGAATGTCGAGTGATTCAAGTTGTGTTAGTACCATGGAAAAATCCACCTCAATTTGCTGATCAACCGCGCATCTGTTCAGGGTAATATCCTTAGTGTAATAACCGATTACCTGAAGATAGAAGCGGCCGATGAAATCTTCAAAGAATTCTTTCCCGGTGCGCATGCCTTCTGTGAATTCGTAGTAAAAGGGGATCAGCCCCTTGTGTTCACTGTAGATGATATTGTACAGCCGTTCGAGGATCAGGCTTTTACCGATTTTGCGCCGGCCCAGAAACGCCACACTGCGGCTGATCTTCCTGCGGATATTGTCCGCCCAGGTGTACAGATATTCCAGTTCTGCGACACGTCCGATGAAGTTCTCAGGTTCTCCCACGCGTTCTTCAATGGCAAATTCAATGCCTTCCAGTTCCCATCTGTCATTTTTGTCGAGTCTCAGCAGTTTTTTCATTACAGGTCCTTCTGAACAGAATTATTTCTTGATTTTAAGCACTCAAAAGCACTCCTTCTCCCTGTAAACCCCAGACTGTCAATGACCAGGTCAGGAAGGATCACGCGTATCTCCGCACACCAGCTTTTCATCATCCCATATTTTCGCTCCACTCCTCTCTTTTTCTCCCGCACAGTTCAGCGAGATATTGCCGGCAGTTTTTTCATCATCCTGGCACTGTTCTGACTCTGTTCCTGAAAATCTGCTCTTTGGCCGGCATAATGACAGGCCACCAAATGCGATTTTCCTTCAGTTCCCGGTGCGGAACACAGTTGAGGTTCCTCTGTTTTGCAACGATCCTTCACAATTGGGCATCGGGTATGAAAACGGCACCCTGAGGGCGGATTGATGGGCGAAGGGACATCGCCGATTAGAATCCGTTTTTCCCTTTTCACTGTGGGGTCGGGAACGGGGATTGCAGAGATGAGAGTCTGCGTATAAGGATGCAGCGGCCTCTCATAAAGTGCATCTGCATCGGAAGATTCAACGATCTTGCCAAGATACATCACGGCAATATGATCAGAAATATGCTTGATCACCGCGAGGTCATGGGCAATAAAGAGGTAGGTGAGGTTCATCTCCTCCTGAAGTTCCAAAAGCAGGTTGAGAATTTGCGACTGAATTGAGACATCCAGCGCGGACACAGGCTCATCGCAGATCACCATTTTGGGCTTTAACGCAATCGCCCTGGCAATGCCGATTCGCTGACGCTGGCCCCCGCTGAATTCGTGGGGAAACCGCGTGACAGCATTTTCGGGAATGCCGACCCGGTCCAGAAGTTTCCTGACCTCGGTGTTCCGTTCTTCAGGCGTGCCGATACTGTGAATAATAAAAGGCTCTTCCAGTATGTCGCCGATGGTCTGGCGGGAATTCAGGGATTCAAAGGGATCCTGAAAGATCATCTGCAAATTCCGCCGCAAATTCCGCAGTTCCTTACGGCCCAGAAGCGACATATTCTTTCCCCCGAACAGCACATCGCCGTCGGTGGGGTCGTAAATCCTCAATATGGTACGGCCAACTGTCGTCTTACCGCAGCCTGACTCCCCCACAAGCCCGAGCGTCTCTCCGGCTCTGATCTTCAGGGATACACCGTCAACAGCATACACTGTCCCGATTTTTCGCCAAAGAACTCCCCCGTGAATGGGAAAGTGCATCTTCAGGTTTCTGACTTCTAACAGGTTGTTTGTCATTGTATGAGGGTTTTAGGTTTTAGGTTTTAGGTTTTAGGTTTTAGGTTTTAGGTTTTAGGTTTTAAGGTTTTATTGTGATTGGGTTTGGAAAGCGGGAAAATTTGTCAAACTGCAAGTTTGACACTCTTGATAATAGAACCTTAAAACTTAAAACTTAAAACTTAAAACCTAAAACTTTCACTGAAATGACAACTTGCAAAATGATTCTCGCCCACGGATTTCTTATGCGGTTGGACGCTGCAGATTTTCTGCACCTGGGGGCATCGGTTCTGAAACCGGCATCCTTGGGGCAGTTCACAGAGACTCGGGACCATCCCTTTGATGACGTTCAACTTGACTTTCCTCTGGTTTTCAAGTCGCGGAATTGAAGAAAGCAGACCTTTGGTATAAGGATGTTTCGGATGTTTGAACAACTCAATGACAGGCGCAGTTTCCGCCACTTTTCCCGCATACATGACCACCACTTCATCACAAAGTTCTGCAATCACTCCCAAGTCATGGGTGATAAAAATGATGGTCATGCCTGTTTCACGCTGCAATGCTTTCATCAGTTCCAGAATTTGAGCCTGGATCGTGACATCAAGTGCGGTGGTCGGCTCGTCGGCAATCAGAACCTCCGGCTTGCATACCAGAGCCATCGCAATCATTATCCGCTGTCGCATTCCGCCGGAAATCTGATGCGGATATTCTCCGATACGCTTTTCAGGATCAGGAATTCCCACTTTGCGAAGCATTTCAACTGATTTCTCCCGGATATCTTTTCCCCCCATCTTTGAATAATGAAGCTGATAGACTTCCCGGATCTGCTTGCCGATCTTATGGACCGGATTCAGGGCGGTCATGGGTTCCTGAAAAATCATGGAAATTCGGTTGCCGCGGATGGTGTGCATTTTGTCCGCGTCGATTTTTGCGATATCCATATCGTGAAACAGAATTTGTCCGCTTTCGATCCTGCCGGCAGGTTTTGGCAAAAGCCGCATGATGGAAAGGGATGTCACACTTTTCCCGCATCCGGATTCTCCCACAATACCAAGAGTCTGTCCCTTCTTCACCTCAAAGCTGACATCATCCACCGCGCGGACGGTGCCAGCTTCGGTGTCAAAGGCCGTGACAAGGTTTTTTATATTTAAAATGACGTTTTCGCTCAATTTGATCGTATCGGAATGACTTTGTCGGACGGGGTTTGCAATCCCGTCCAGAATGTTTCTCAAGTTACGGATAGCTGCTGTCAGGCCGCTGATGACGCTCTCCCCGTCTGAAGTTTCTCTATCAGATCACCGCGGCGGAAGGTGGCAGAGAGTTGTTGCAGTGAGATTTCCTCCGTTCCGTAGAGTCTGCAAAGTGCCTCTCTGACATCCTGTAGCGAATCATCAAAATACGCCTCCCCATTTTTCCCGATAAGTTCCATGGCTTTTTGAAAACTGTTGTGGCTGATCTGCTCCACTGAGAGTTCCATGTCATTCAGGAGCCTTTGGCCCATCTGCATCGCAACAAAGCACGAAGCATAGCGGACAAACTCCGGATCACCGAATTTCAGTCGTCTGCGCCGATTTTCGGCAATCCGATATAAGCGCACCGCGGATACGACCTGGGTTCCGTTAAGCTCCCCTGTGAAAATCAGATTATACAGTTTCCCAAAATGCTCACGGGAGAAAAACTTGGCCTGATGAGGCTTTTTCCGCCACACTGCAAGCACTGCAACGGCTGCGACTCCCGAAGTGATGACTGAGGAACTGACTGGGCTGTCGGTACGCTTCCGGCGATAGCTGAAACCCAATTGCTCGATATCCATTTTCAGGCGTTGCTGGCGGTCATCATTGGCACGCAGGTCGCGCAAGTTCACCGGATTCTGGCTGTTGGTGGCGTAAGTGACCTGCTGGACAAGATCCTCATTGTCACTGGACAACTGATAGAGCCTCAGTAAAATGTATGCCTGGTCACCGCGCTGAAATAAACCCGGCTCTTGCAACGTCTTGAAAATCGTCATGCAGGTCTGGCCTCCATTGATAATTTGCAGGTTCTCGACGCGCACCTGATGATCGCCGTTTTGCAGCGCATTGTAGGAAAAATTGTCGCAGGTCAGGGTGATGCCGTTGTTGTAAAAATAAAAATTGCTGGTCTCGTCACTCCGTAAGGTGTCGCGGATTCCTTCATTGACCCGATTCCCCTGTAACCCCAGGTAACGGCGAATATTACGCTCCAGCAGACGCTCCCCGTGCCGTTCGATGAGAGCCGAAATTTCATTCGCTGAAATCCGCCCCACCAGCACCCGGATGAAATTCATGTCCTCGACCAGGGCCTTGCCGCTCAGTTGCAGAGATTCCCTGACCAGTTTGGATGCCTGCAGGATTTTCACCAGGCGGTCGTGGCTGACGTGTTCCCACGTCACCTGACTGTCGAATCCAGCCCGGTCAATTGCTTCCTGGGCTGCTTCTTTCCATTTCAGTCCATTATTGCAGGTCAGTGCCCGTATCTGGGGAATATAACCGTCCCGGATCAGGCTGCGGGCTTCCTCAACTTTGGCGCGGAGACGGGCATTAATATGTTGCAGCTCGGCCGCAGGATCAAACAGATGGTTAATCGCATTGATCAGGGCTGTCACCCCGGTTTCCGGAAAATTGGCATTGCCTTCCAGATTATTTTTATACTTTGCCTGGAACAGACTGACTGTGAACTCGCCGTCGTATTCCTCGGAAATATGCATTGCGTCCACGCCGAAATCTCCGCCGCCTTCGGTCAGGCAGTCAAAAGCGTCGGCATCTTCCAAATCCAGCATGATTTTGACACACAAATACACAAAAGCCAAGGATTTAAGCCTGCCCTCTTCACTGATCCCCAGCTCTTTATCAGCCTGCTGCCGAATCGCATCCGCGACTGAAGCCAGGCGTTGGTCAATGATGGAGGCACTGATATTCATAAGTTTTCCTTTCTCGGTTTTATTTAGCATATCCACCAACGTGTCCGACATATTACTGATTCTAACGGATTTCCCGTCCGTGAAAAAGCCGGGTTTCTCGCCTGCGGCTTGACGATGCGCCCCGGAATCAATTCCAGGGCTGAAAGCGAAACATTGGTATCACTGATCGTTGAGCAGTGTCCATTGATTCATTGCAACACCTGGCTGACTGACGAGCAGCGCGGCATACGCAAGAAGCTTGGTGGCCTCCTGCGTCCTGCGTAAGGAGCAGGAGCGTTTTGCATGAAAAAACATCTCTCTCATGTTATCTGACGCAAAAGCCTCTGTCGCCTTTTTCAAATGGTTTCTGGCCCTGTCTTCGATATCAACCAAGTCTCCCAGATTATTTTTACATCGGTGGCACAGGCGTTTCCCTGTGTATTTGGCATTACAGGCGGGACATCGTTTCATATTTGAACTCCGGGTGACCGCTGATCACTGATCACTGTAAAATTTAAGATAATATCTGCCAGCCCGGAGTGCGGACTCGCAAAGCAAGCTTCACACTCCGGATAATCTGATTATTTATCCGAGATAAAAGAGGATTTCCTCAAGTTCTTTCAAAAGCTCTCTGGCATCGTCAACTCTGCTATCTGCTACGGCATCGCGGATGTCTTCCATGAGATTCACCATCTCATCACGATCCTCACCGGATGCTGAGTCTAACTGAGATTCAGCCTTGGCCAGAGCCTCAGCCAGGTCCGGCGGCATTGTCTCTTTGGGTGTTTCGTCCGCGGCTGCCCCTTCGTCAGATTCAGCTTTCTCACCCCATAAGGCATTAATCCGCTTTTTGGAGTCGAACATTTCCTGATCGGTAAATGTGGAAAAGGCATTCTCTATCACCGCGTTGATCTTTCTTCCGGATGCTTTTTCAATGGCCTCAATCTTTAATATTCCATTCAGATCCAAATCAAAATTAAGGACAATGACACTTCCTTCCGGGGACCTCGGACTCAGCTTGAATTTATACTTGCCGATCCGAATATTATCCAAAGCGTCGGGTTTTTCTCCCTGGCAGACTTTGATTTCCACCGCTTCCTGACTGTCATACAACGTATAGAACGCCTCGCTTTTGGCAGTCGGCAGTTTCGTATTACGGCGGATCAGGGGAACAAACCGGGTCATGCACGGTGCACCGTCCACTTCGCCTATGGCCGAGGTTCCGAAGGTGTAGGGCGTTATATCCAGAAGAACGCTTGTGGAGTCAAGTCCCATTTCCCTGCCAGCCTGTATGGCTGCACCGAGGGCCACACAAAGATCCGGATCGATCTCACTGTGGGGAAGGCGTCCGAATTTTTCCTCCAGCATCTCTGATATCCGGGGTATTCTTGTGGAGCCTCCCACGAGAATTATTTTATTAATGGCCGACGGCAACAGGGATGCATCCCTGAGCGCCTTGCTCACAGAATCCATGGTCCGTTCCAACTCGTCTTCTATCATCTCTTCAAAATCAAGACGGGAAAGCTCATAGGAAAGATGGATATCCTTCCACGTTTTTTTGCCAATATGATCTTCCTCTATTTTGGAATAAGGCGATCCTGAAAGAGTCATTTTGGCTTTTTCTGCGGCCCGTTTCAACCTGGCCATGACAAGTGGCTGCTTGGTTACGGAAAGTTTCAACTCTTTCTCAACATACTCCGCGAGGCGGGCCACAATCTTCTGGTCAAAATCATCTCCCCCGAGATGGTTGTCGCCCGTGCTTGAGAGTACCTCCACGACCCCCTCCTCAATCTTGACGATGGAGACATCAAATGTTCCGCCGCCAAGATCATAAATCAGGATTCGCTGGGTCTCCGAACTGGCACTTTCGTAAGCAAGAGCCGCCGCGGTCGGTTCGTTGATGATCCTGACCACATTCAGCCCGGCAATTTCTCCTGCCTCCCTTGTGGCATGTCGCTGGGCATCAGTAAAATAGGCCGGAGCAGTAATAATCGCCTTTGATATGGGTTTTCCCAGTGCCTTTTCAGCTCGTTCTTTCAATTCCTTCAGAATAAATGCGGAAATTTCCTGGGGCAGATAGCTCGAATCTTTCATGTGAATCTTCTGATCCGTCCCCATCAGGCGTTTTACCGAAAGAACCGTGCTGTCAGGAGCAATTACAGCCTGGTTCCTGGCTTCAGCACCGACAATAATCTTGCCGTCATCATCAATCCCCACACATGAGGGGAGAATCCCGTCATCCCTGTCTTTCAGTATCTCCGCATTTCCGTCAATAATAAAAGCGACCTCGGAATTTGTGGTTCCGAGATCAATCCCCACTATTGGTTCCATAAATCTCTCCAATTCTGTTAATGTCTGACTGCGAATGGCGAAAGGCAGGCGGCAAGCGGGAATCTCGCCCTTTGCCGCCTGCCCTTCTCCGCTTGCCGCCTGCCTCTCATGTACTCTATTCGTTTACAGCAACTTTCGCCACAACAGCCGCAGCCACAACAACCTCTGCTGTTCTGACAACTTCATCCTCACGAATAAATCCGCTCAGATGTTCTTCGATGACCATTCCCTCTTCCATGTCAGGAACAGGACGTCTTCCCACTGCCTTCATTGTCTTCGCGTCAAAGGCCTGGCCCACGGCATCCACAGGACGGATATCCACCAGTTCAAGGGCACTGTCAAATCGCCTCACGGCCATTTCATACCCCTCGACAATGCCGTCTATTCCTTCAATAATTTCATCTATTCCCTTGGGAACAGACCTGAAAAAGCCCTTCGACTTTGACAGTTCCCGGATGGCCTCGGCCAGATACAGACAGGCATTCTGGCCGCGGATCAGGGAATCCCGGACATCCAGAAAGGGCATCACTGCTCTTTTCTCGCTGGACTGCCGTATCCTTTCCTCAAGCCCTTCAATATCCCGGGTCTTTTCCTTGAACACATCAAATGTTTCCTGATATGCGCCGATAAAGGAGCCAAGTGTCTGCAATGTTTTATTTTGCTCCCTGTTCTGCAACTTGATCTCCTGTCTTAATCCGGAGAACTCAGACAGAAGGGTGTAAAGATCGCATGAATCCATCGTGGCGTCTTCACCCGCGGGCGAGTCATCTGGAAGGTCTTCAAGCCAGAACCTGAAGTCTTTCATGGCCATCTGCTTCCAGTCCGTCAGACTGTCGCCGCCTTCTATTCTTTGTCCCAGTTTTTTTGAGAAAAAATGGACATTCCACTTCATAAATCCTACTGAAACTTCTCTGTAATGCCCACTGAACCATTCGCCAATTTTCAGCAACAGATACATTAGCTCCTCCTTTTAATGTTTGCTCGTTCCCATTAACATTTACTCGTTTCCAAGCTCCGCCTGGGGACTATATCGCAGAGCTTCTGCCTTGCGTGGTGTCTCGTAAGTGTTACATGACATACGGAAGCCCTTCCAATTGTGTTCAGGCGGAGCCTGGGAATGAGTATCTTCCTGCTTTGACATACGGAGGCGGAAGCCCTCTGGAATGCGTTTTCAGGCGGAGCCTGGGAACGAGAATTTTATCAGGTCTTTTCCGCCTGAAACAATTCTTCCAACCCGACGCGCCGCCGTTTAATCTCCCTGGTCCTTGCCAGCGACAACAACGCTTCTTCATAATCCTGGGCTGTCAATCCTCCAAAAATTTTTCCTTTCACCCGATTCTGTTTGTCCTTGATCGCCTCATAAGCCTCGGTGATCTGACGAAATCTTTCCGGCTCTTTTTCCGGTGTATATTTCTTGACCAGTTGAAGATAGCTGTTTCGAATATCCCCATCTGACGCATCCGGCAAAAGCCCCAAGGTAAGGTAATACGTTAGCATGGCATGCCCCTTTCTGAAAAGGTTGAAAAGTGAACAGATCGCCAAACCTCCCGCTTCTCTTTTCTTACTTTTTCTTTTTCTTCTTCTTTACGGTTTTCCGTCTGTTTCCAAATAAAATGATCCTGGCCTCACGGGAAAGCTGATCTGCCCTGCCGGCATGATCAATCACTTCCGCCATCATGTCGAAATCCCGCCGCATTCTCGGGTCTGATCTGAGTATCTCTCTTAATTCATTAATGACGTAGTTGGGGGCGTTTCTAAGCGACAGACTCTCCACAAATGATTCAAAGCCTCCCACAAGTTCATCTATGAATTCACTCTGATCCGTTGACGGATCCGCCATATCCGGATCAGATTCCAACGCCCTGAGCTGTTCAATAAGTTTTTGAATTCCGGCTTCAGCCTTCTCACCAGGGAAGATGTCTTCCATGTCATCATCAAATAAATCATCGTCGTCAAAAATATCGCCGGGGAAACCGCCAAAGAAATCCATTTCATCCAGAATATCGAAGTCGAATGTCTCCAAAGCTTTTTTCAAAGTGCCTGAGGCATGTTTTGAAAGGCGGCGGGATGCTGCCCGGAGTTCCTCTGTCAAAGGCCCGCTCGCATCCTCGATGATATCATAAAAAAGGTCCGGCTCGCGTATTTCCCTTTTCAGATGAAGGATTGTCACCAGATAAAACTCCATCAGGAGGCTGTCCTTCTCTGCTGCTTTTTTCATTCTTCGCCTGATATCCTTTTCGATCAGCTTGAATGAATCCGGCTCAAAAATAAGATCATAAAGGGGGATAATCTCAGAATCATCCACACCTTTGAGAATATCTTTCTGTTTTCTAAAAAAGATCGGAGCTATTTTCCGGGAGGGCAAAAGTGATGTGAAATCTTTGTTCAGAGGCATGAGAAGCCTCACCAGTTCGGATGATGAAAGCTCCTTGATTCGTTTTAATCCTTTTTCAAAAAGCTTCTCCACTTCTTTGACGGCCTGTTTTTTCCGGTCAATAGTACGGCGCTGAATATCCATAATAAGGATGGCCAGTATCCTCAATTGATCAAAGAGTGACAGCGGGGCAAGCTCATCTCCTATGATTGCTTTTAAATCCTTCCGGGTCTTAAACAGGGAAAGCTGACCCGATTCATTCTGTTCTCCGGACAACGTGCGGCCCCCTGACTTCTTTCCGGAAAGCAGTTCAGGAGCGGGAGTTGGGGTGTCGTTGGCCATCTGGCAGATAATCCGCTTTTCAATGATGAACGGGGCAATTTTCCTGCTCTCAAGTTTTTCCGCTTTTTCAATGTCTCTTACCACCAGATGAAACTTTCTCCGATGGATATTCTTTTCCGCAGATATGAGCAGGGCAAGGGCATGACGGTCAATAACCCGGTTGTCATGGGGTGCGCGTTTCATAGCGTCTTCAAGAATATTCTCGGCTTTCCTGAACGCGTTTTTTTCATAAAAAACAGATGCAAGCTCCAGGCAGGGCCAGGGGTCATCCGAAAAATGCCTGTGCATGGCAGTAAGGGAAGCTTCCACTTTGTTCTTGGCGGTCCTTGAGGCACGGGGCAGATCAACAAGAATTTCGTATCCTGCCCGGTTAAGCGGATCAAGCCTGATGGCCTCTGTGACCATGTCAACCGGAATCATTTCAGGAGTTTCAGATTTGATTCCCAACACTTTTTTGTATTTCTGAATCCCTCTTTTGTCTTTTGCAGTACTGTATCTGGTCCTATTTATCGTTTCCACCGTGTTCAGCAGGATAAACGCATGGGCAATCTTTCTTGTCTCCGGACCAGGAAATTCATTTTTCAGGAGAGAAATATATTGTCCCGCTGTTGTAAATGGTGTCTGAAAACGCAAAAATCTGATTTTCGTCAGAAGCAGCTCGGCCTGAACCGGGGGCAGGATATCCGCGGCCATGTTCCGATACTCATACTCTTCGATCTTGTAATTGTGTGTCATATTCCAGATCGTTTCCAGCATGAAGGTTCGCACTGCCACAGGGTCTTCGGGGTAAATCGCATCTGCAAGCCCGGAAATGGAATTTTCAGCCTGATGAAGCCGTTTATGTTCCAGATCGTACAAAAGGTCCCTGATATCCGCTTCTATATTTACCGGGCCATCCCACAGACACTGAAGCTTGGGGATTTCAGGATTCCGGGACTTGGCATTTCCGTTTCCCACTGTTTTTTCCAGGTTTCTGACCACTCCGATCAGAGGAAAATCATCCGGGATCATCGAAAGCGCTTTGGCCATGTCCTTGTCATTTTCATTATAAAAAGAGGCCATGGCGCGGCAGAAAATGCGGACTGGCGCAAAGGGGGAGGATCTGGCGATGGGAAGCAGGGCATCACACGCGTCATCCCATCTTCCGGTATTCATCAGGGGAATGGCCTTCTGCATGGGTTCGGCATCACGCCTTATCGGGATGGATTCATCCAGTTTGTCCAACAATTCCCAACTGCCGCTTTTGAAAAACCGGTTGGCAAGGAATTGTTCTGCCCGTGCGGATATGTCATTTGCCGACAGGTAGCCGGCATAGATATTAACTGCCTCCTTGCTTGAGCAGGTGGAGATATAGGCGATCATGTCATCTTCAGTCAGTTGGTCAACCCACGGCATATATTCCTGAACCTGTTTCTTGACAGCATCTGCTTCAGCGATCAGATTTTTTTCACGTAACTGGGCCTCCCTGACCAGATATGACCGGAAAAGGAAGGTGCTGATTTCATCAGACTGGCCGTGCTTCTTGCCTGCAAACTTGAATATGCTGATGGCGTCACGGGGTTTTCCCGCGTCAAGGCTTTGTTTTCCTCTGCCAATCAACTGAGCATAAGTCAGATTATGAAGTTGTGTCTGAAGCCCTTTTTGAGGCTTTTTCTTTTTTTTCTTTTTTTTACCCATTTTTTCCTGTGACTGTCTGCCACGAAATCACGCTTAAAAAGCTAATTTTTTTTCCAAAAAAACTCAGTTTTTCACAATTGAGATGAAAAATTTTCTCTCTGCTGCTTATCATTAAAATATATTCTGATAAACAGCTTACAGTCATAAATTTTCCTGATTTGCTGAAATCGGCATCTGCTGTTCAGGTCTGAGGCTGCATTCCAATTTTTCACCGAACTGTCTGGCAGACAGACTGTTGAAAAAATCAGTTTTATGGTCAGGAGTGAAAAATGCTTTCATGGCTGTTTATTTACATAAATATTTGATCTTTTTATTATAATGATCTTCCCTCAAGCGGGTTGCCTCTTCCGGGAACGGTGATGTTTCCGGGCATTTGGGCATTGTGTCCCAAGCAACAAAAAAACAATGACCAGCAACGCCAATTTGCCTGTGTATCAGAAATAACAATGCTTATCAAGCGGATTCAGAATCAGACCGGATACTTTTTTAAAAAAAATTTTCCGGCAAGTCATCAGGCTGCTGTCAAATATCCTGTTTTGAAATGTTTGGCAATGCTTTTTTACTCTGTCTGAAGCATAAAAATGGAAAAACTGCCTGGATTTCAGAAAAACGATCTTGACAACAAGGCCAGAAATCCTTAATCTTTCACCTTCTGAGCATTTGGCAAGTTTTAAAGAAAAATATCAATAATGAATTAAAATTTCAAAATGAATAAATTACAAGCAGGCAAAACGATTGTCAGCAGATCGGAAACGTACCTGCAGCTTGGTAAATCTGAACCGGGAGCTGTCAGCCTGATCCTGTTTATAAAATGATGGGGTTATTCATGATTTTGGTGTGGCAATCCGGCAGGCACATTTTTTATGATCTGCTGACTGTTGATAAAAATGGAGAAAATAATATTATGGAACAATGTCAGACAGCCAGTTGCGGCGCAGCAAAAAACCTGCAAGGACAAAATGAGCAGGATGCTGCCGTAAAAGGGTCTTTGGAAAAGATCAGAAACAAATTCATTGTGATGAGTGGCAAAGGAGGTGTGGGAAAGACAAGCGTATCCGTCAACATTGCCATTTCGCTGGCTAAAAAAGGCTTCAAAGTCGGAATCATGGATGTGGATATCCACGGGCCTGATGTGCCGAGGATGTTAGGCATTCAGGGGACCCTGGGACTGAACGGGGATCAGAAACTTCTCCCGATGAATTACTCGGAAAACCTCGGAGCTGTTTCAATCGAATCTCTCAGTGCGAGCAGGGACGATGCCATTATCTGGCGAGGTCCCATTAAGCATAGTGTGATCCGGCAGTTTATCGGAGATGTGGAATGGGGAGAACTTGACTACCTGATTATTGACGCCCCTCCGGGTACAGGGGATGAGCCTCTGTCCGTTGCCCAGGTTATTCCTGATGCAAAGGCCATCGTTGTCACCACCCCCCAGGAAGTGGCACTCGGAGATGTGAGGAAATCCATAAACTTCTGCAAAGTCGTGAAAATGGAAATCTTCGGACTTATTGAGAATATGAGCGGCTTTGCCTGTCCGCACTGCGACAAGAAAATTGATCTGTTCGGGTCCGGCGGAGGAGAGAAAACAGCCAAGACAATGGGAATAACATTCCTGGGAAAAATCCCTTTTGATCCCAATATGGTTTCATGCGGCGATTCAGGAACCTCTTTTCAGGAAAAGTATTCGGATTCCCCGGTGACAAAAGCTTTTGCCGACCTTTCGGAAAGAATGGCCGAAAAATGATGAATTGTGAATTATGAATGGTGAATTATGATCTGCTGATTACAAACAATCAGACCCTCTGTTCACAATTCATAATTCATAATTCACAATTCACAATTTACAATTCATTATGGAACCATCCCAGACAATCATCGCCCATTCCCTTGAAGAAACGCACTTATTGGGAAAAAAAATAGGTGAGGCGATTCCCCCCGGGACTGTGATTGCCTTAACCGGCGATCTCGGAAGCGGAAAGACAGCTTTTGTGCAGGGACTGGCCAGGGGTCTTGATGTTCCGGCCGGGTATTATATCACCAGTCCGACTTATACGCTGATAAATGAGTATCCGGGCCGATGCCCCCTGTTTCATATTGATCTTTATCGGCTCGAAGAAGATGATTTTGAAGAAATCGGCCTTTTTGAACTGCTTCATGGTGAAGGTGTGACAGCCATCGAATGGGCTGACAGACTTCACAAAGATATTCTCGCGGAACATATCGCCATGGATTTTGAGATATTGGATGACGAGTCACGAAAAATCTGCATTTCCGAACACGGGAAAGCCCGGTTTCTCTCCGGGCGGATCGCTATACTGAAATGATCTGACCTATGCGGTCAGCCTTCGGCTGAAAAAATCCGGTCAGGCTGAATTCCCTCTGAGGAAGGTCAGGTGTGGCAATGGGACAATGCGTGTCCCTTAAACCGGCTGAGGAGAAAAGGCTCAATGCTGACCGGCAGTTTATGCGTCTTTGAAATACATTCGGCAATCAGCCTGCCACCGGCAGGCGCATGGGATATTCCTCTCCCTCCCCAGCCGCAGTCACTGACATATCCTTCCACCTCATCAGTATGGCCCAGGATGGGAAAATCGTCGGGCGTTAATGTGCGAATCCCTGCATAGCAGTTCGTTATGCCCAGATTAAATATCTCAGGGATGCGATACAGAATATGATCCGCATATTTTTCCGTAAAAAGTTCGAGCTGTGCAACATGATCAAAACTCTCTGTTTTCACGTTGCCGAGACTGTACTCGGCAATATTTCCTTCTGATCCGATACTGGTTCTTCCTTCAACATATATCAGTTCCGGATTGAGAACTTCTATCAGGGGCATATTGTCCTGAATCATAGGGGTCGGTTCTGTAAGGACGACATGCAGCAGCGCATTGGTCAGAGGAAGCCGGATTCCTGCCCATCGGGCCACTTGTTTTGCATAGATCCCGGCCGCATTGACCACAACCGGTGTATGGATAAACCCCGAAGTGGTTTCCACTCCGGCAACTTTCCCGTTTCTGACTTTGATATTGACGGCTTTTGTTCCTTCACAGATTTCCGCACCAAGTCTTTTTGCCTGCCTGATATAACCTTGCAAAACCGAATCAGCGTTCACTTTCCCGTCATTTTTGGAGAAGAGTCCTGATTCAATATCGGACAGATTGAGAAAGGGTGCGACAGACCGGATATCTTCCCGGGATAAAATTTCACCATGGATTCCGAAAGTTTTATGAATCTCTGCTCTTTTATGAAATCTTTCTGAATGATCCGTTGTATCAATCGACAGAGAGCCATTCTGTATGAAATTTATATCAATGCCGTATTTTTCCTCAAACCTCAGAAATTCCAAAAACGACATCTGGGACATCCGGATATTTATTTCATCTTCTTCCTGCAACATGACCCATCCGCTGGTGTAGGCTGTTGTACTGGAAGCGCCGCCCAGTTTGTCCATTTCAATCAGCATGACATTGCGGATGCCGGCTTCGCATAAATAGCATAACGCGCTGGCCCCCTGGATGCCTCCGCCGATAATGACAACATCGGCTGTTTTCTTCATATTCATATATTCTCCGGTTGTCTGATGCGTGTATCCGGCCGTATTTGATATCCGGCATCAGGTTGGACGTGCCGGACTAACCGGCGCATCAGATTTCCTGCGATCTTTCTCCGATAATCCGCGCTCGCGCGTATGTCATCTATCGGGGAAAAAATCTCGGTGCCCTGCTGAACCGCATTTTCAAGTGACTCAGCAGATAACTGCATTCCTTTTAAAGACCTTTCAACCTTTTCGGACATCAGAACCCTTGGCCCCACAGCACCCCAGGCTAATCTCACCCCCTTGATCACTCCTTTATGATCCAGCTTCAAAAGCCCTGCCAGACTGGCAACAGAGCATGTCATCGCTTTTCGTTTCCCTACCTTCTCAAAATGATGGATCTGATATTCTTGGGGAATTTTCACATTAATACATGATAAGATTTCGTTTTTCATCAGAGCGGTCTGACCGGGCCCGTGAATGAAGTCTTTCAAAGCAATATGCCTGATGCCTTGTTCTGAGCAAATTTCGAGAACAGCATCCAGAATATAAAGGGGGGGAAGCGTATCTCCGGCAGGGGATGCAGTGCAGATATTTCCTCCGATGGTTGCCATGTTCCGAATCAGCGGAGAACCAAGTCGCCGGATCGCTGTTGCAAGAACAGGAATATGTTTCCGGATCACCGGCTCCTTTAAAACATGGGAAAGTGTCGTGCAAGCACCGATTCTGATCATATTTTGCTGTTGCTGAACGCCTTTGAAAGCTTCGAGTCGTTCCATGCAGATGATAACGGACGCATCTCTCTTTCTGTTCCGCAGTTGAACCAGAAAGTCGGTGCCACCGGCATATACCTGTGCATTCGGGTAGCTTCCCCACATATCCCATAGTTCGGTTGATGATTTTGGTACAAAAACTTCTCTCATTATTCTTCCTGCATGATCTTGGCAGCCGCTTCAAGAGCATCAACGATTTTCTGATAGCCTGTGCATCGGCAGAGATTGCCGCTGATACTTTCACGTATCTGATCTCGGGATGGTTCGGGAGTCTGTCTGAGAAAAGCGGCTGCCGAAAGAATCATTCCGGGGGAACAGAATCCGCATTGGACCGCTCCGTAATCAATAAAAGCCTGCTGAACCGGATGAAGCTTTTGTCCGTCTGAAAGTCCTTCGATGGTAACGATCTTTTTCCCCTCCAACTGGGCGGCTAACATCAGACATGACAGTCGGGGTTCGCCGTCTGCCAATATGGTACATGCACCGCATTCTCCAGTTCCACAGCCTTCTTTGGTTCCGGTCAGTCCGAAATCCTCTCGGAGAAGGTCAGTCACCCGCCGGTTAGGCGAGATATTCAGTTTTTTCAGTTCACCGTTTAAACAGAAGCTGATCAGCATTGGATCACTCATTGTTGCAGTTTGTTTAAAATATATTGGCCCGTAATCGGCGCCTGACTGATCTCCGCGCCGCAGGCATCTTTGACAGCGTTTGCCATGGCCGGAAGCGGGCCGTCAATTCCGATCTGGCCAATTCCTTTCATGCCGTAGGGGCCTGAATGCTCTGTGGTTTCCACAGAAAGAGAATCCATGTCCGGGATATCCAATGCACATGGAATATAATAATCTGCAAAATTCGGATTGAGGATCTGTCCCTTCTCCAAAAGCAGCTCTTCAGTGAGCGCGTAACCGATGCCCTGAGCCACAGCGCCATGAATTTGCTGTTCATAAATCTGGGGATTGAGAATCCGCCCCGCGTCTGTTACTGCGAGATATTTTTTGATCTCAATACAGCCGGTGAGCTCGTCAATTTCCACATATACCAAATGTGCGGCATAAGAAAAGAGAATATGAGGAAAACCCGGTGGAAAATCTTTGCCGGTATCTGGCATGTCTTTGGCAACCGGCATCAGATAGTTGCAGACAGATATGCGTTCCGCAGCCTGCATCATGCCTGCGATCACCTTCAGAGACACCTCCTCTCCTGTAAGCAGATGCCGAACTTTCCCGGGCACAAGTGCCAGCCCGTCTTCCGAATCTGCAAGCATGATAAGCGCTGCCCGATGAATCAGCCGCTTTTTTAAGTCTCTGCATGATTTTATCAGGGCATTGCCGTAAGTATAGGTTGTCCGGCAGGCTGAGGAAGAACCTGAGGGAAGCGTCTTATCTGTATCCGGCTGAATCAGTTCCATGCCCGACGCTTCCTGACAAAGTTCTTCCCCGGCAATCTGGAGGAGAGTGGCCGCATTTCCCTGGCCCATATCGGGTATGCCGCTGTATATCCGTATGCATCCATGCTTTGTGATCTCAGCCTTGGCAATTGCGCCGTCAGGCAGTCCCTTGCCGTATCCTGCTGAATGAAGCATGCCCGCTATCCCTGTTCCCCTTTGTTTGAACAAACCTGCCCGGGATTTCCATTTCTCCCTGTTTATCCATAAAGGATGATGCCGAATCTGTTCAAAACAGTCCCTTATTCCTGTAGAATGGGTAAGCGTGATGCCTGCGGGATTTTTGTCTCCCCGTGTCAGGGCGTTTTTCAGCCGGAATTTCAGGGGATCGATTCCCAGTTTTGAAGCAAGGATGTCCATCATTCTTTCCATTGCAAAATTGGCCTGGGTCACTCCGAAACCTCTCATCGCGCCGGAAATGGGATTGTTGGTATAGATGCACCATCCTTGTACAAATGTATTGGGAATTCTGTAAGGTCCCCCGGCATGTTCCATTCCGGCAGTCATCACTTCTTCGCCAAAGTGTGCATAAGCTCCGGTATCATAATACAGGCGGCAGTGAAGCGCGTGCAGGGTTCCGTCTTTCATTGCGCCCAGCCAGTAATGCAGTCTGGCAGGATGGCGTTTGTATCCGGCAGCAAAACTTTCTTCACGGGACCACCACATTTTAACAGGTCTTCCCTGGGAATGAAGCGCGGCCAGAGCCAGCAGACATTGAACTGTGGCTCCTTCCTTTCCCCCGAAACCGCCCCCCGGATACGGACTGATCACACGAATCTGATCCGGCTTCATGCCCAGCGCATAAGAAACTTCGTCCTGGTCTTCATGAGGCGCCTGCGTGCTTGCAACAATAACGATCCTTCCACCCGGGTCCTGCCATGCCACACCGTTTTCGGTTTCGAGAAACGCATGTTCCTGCATGGGAACCTGAAAAAATTCCTGAGCCGTGAAATCACATTCGTCAATTCCTTTTTCCCCTTTTCCTTGTTCAATGACCAAGTTGCTTAGTATGTTCCCGTTTCCATGTTCTTCGTGAATCAGGGGGGAATTTTTTTGCAACGCCGCATCCATATCAAAGACTCCGGGCAAAGGATCAATATCTGCCCGGATTTGCGACAGGGCCTTTTCAAGCGTATCCCTGTTTTCACACAGAACCAGCGCAATGGGATCGCCGCAATGTCTCACCTTTTTTCCGGCAAGCACCGGCTGATCTTTATGCACAGGCCCCTGCCTGTTGGTTCCGGGAACGTCTTTGCGCGTCAGAACCGCATACACTCCCGGGATTTTCCGTGCATCAGATATATCAATCTGCTTTATCCGGCCATGAGGCATGCCAGCTCTTTTCACGCCGGCCCATAATAAATTACCGGGGTAATAGTCTGTGGCGTATTTCTCAGCTCCGATGACTTTTGCTGCCGCATCATTGCGGGGAAAAGAACTGCCGATTTGAGGAATCTGATTTTTCATGGTTTCAATTATAC
>JAOZLU010000370.1:0-3550 GCA_029934695.1 Desulfobacterales bacterium
TGTTTGATGTTTGTTGTTTGATGTTTGTTGTTTGATGTTTGATGTTTGATGCTTGGTGCGTAAACGTAAATTTTAAACTCGGAATATATAAATGCAACCAAAATGTAAAACTCCTGAATCTTATAAAGGATTTGAACAAGGTCCTATACGCCCTCCGAGCGAGGCTGACAGCCTCCTCATACGGGTGTCTCGAAACTGTCCGTGGAACCGATGCACTTTCTGTCCTGTTTATAAAAGGGCGAAGTTTTCCCTGCGCCCGACGGAGCATGTGAAACGGGATATTGATATGCTGTATGGATATGTGGAACAACTGCGCCAACTGGGTGATGACTCCGGCAGGATCCGTCAGGCGGATATCCATAAAGTCACAGAACACGCCGGCCAGGGGGAACATCAGGCTCTTAACGCGGCATTCCACTGGTTTGCCGAGGGCATGAATTCCATATTTATCCAGGACGCAAACAGCCTGATTATAAAGCCTCCTGATCTGGTGGAAATCCTGACGCATCTGAAAAAATGTTTTCCCTGGGTGAAAAGAGTCACGTCGTATGCCCGATCCCATACCGTTGCACGGATAAAAGACGAGGATTTGAAGGCAATCCAAGAGGCTGGCCTGAATCGGATTCATATCGGGCTTGAATCCGGCTCTGATCAGGTTCTTAAAATGGTCAATAAAGGGGTTACAAAGGAAACTCATATAAAGGCAGGACTCAAAGTGAAAAAAGCGGGAATGGAGCTTTCGGAATATGTGATGCCGGGGCTTGGAGGAAGGAAATTCTCCGAGGAACATGCTTTGGAAACAGCAGACGCCTTAAACCGTATCAATCCGGATTTCATACGTCTTCGCACGTTGACGATCCCAGACAGGACCGAGCTTTTTGAGGAATATCACGCGGGCCGGTTTGAGAAATGCACAGATATGATGATGACAAAAGAGATTCTGCTGTTTATTGAAAATCTCAACGGCATCACAAGTGTTCTCAAAAGCGACCACATCCTGAATCTTTTTGAAGAGGTCAGAGGTGTTTTTCCCGATGACAAAGAGGGCATGATCCGCATTCTGAAGACATTTCTGGACATGGAGCCGGAACGCCAGTGTCTGTATCAGGCAGGAAGAAGGCTTGGTATTTTTCGATATCTGAGCGATATGGAAAATCCGCATAAGTTGGAAAAGGCGGAAAAAACCTGTCAGCAGCTTGGAATTACTCCAAAAAACGTTGATGAAGTCGTGGATGAACTGATGAAACGGTTTGTGTGATCTTGACAGTGAAAAAGTGAAAGGTTGAAAGTCTGTCCGCAACCGTCTGAGACGCTCCTGCCGGATTTGTCAATCGTTCGGCTGAACTCACGCCGAAGCCGACAGGACCAGGAAGAGATCGCTATTCCTCAAATATTTCGTCAAGGAGACTTTTAAATGAAAAAAGAACTGAAAATATTTGACAAACCTGAAAATGTGAAAAGGCTTTTGGGCATTTTTTACGCGTCCCTTGTGGTTCTCCTGATTGTGGATTTTTTTATTCACAAACATGCCGAGTTCCCTTGGGAAGAATCGCCCGTTTTTTTTGCCGCTTACGGCTTTGTTTCCTGCGTGGTAGTCATTTTTACTGCCAAACTTTTAAGAGTTTTTACAAAGAGAGACGAGAAATACTATGATTAGCTATTCGTTGAACACCGGGGTTCCGCCGGCATTGATTTTTATCATCGGCGCATTGTTCATCCCACTGCTGAAAGGCAGACTCAAATCGGCATTCATGCTGTTTCTGCCGGTGCTGTCTTTTATTGTCCTTATCAGCGTTCCGGAAGGAAAACATTGGATATTCGGCCTTTTGGATTACGAACTGATTCTGGGAAGGATAGACCGTCTGAGCCTGGTCTTCGGCTATATTTTTACCATCATATCCTTTATCGCCGTTATTTTTGCGCTGAAGGTTGAGGATGATGTGCAGCATATGGCCGGGTTCACTTACGCGGGCGGCGCGCTGGGAGTCACTTTTGCCGGAGATTTTTTTACCCTCTACATTTTTTGGGAAATCATGGCTGTGGCCTCCACATTCCTGATTCTGGCCCGAAAAACCGAGGCATCTCAGAAGGCGGCCTACCGTTACATATTGGTTCATATTTTCGGCGGTCTGTGTCTGCTGGCCGGGATCATCATCTATATCCAAAAAACTGGTTCCCCGGCGTTTGAATTCATCGGACTCAGCGGAATTGAATCCTGGCTGATATTTTTGGGCATAGCTGTGAATGCTGCAATTCCGCCACTTCATCCCTGGCTTCAGGACGCATATCCCGAGGCCACCGTCACCGGCGCAGTTTTCCTGAGCGCATTTACCACCAAGAGCGCGGTATATGTCATGGCCCGAACTTTTCCGGGAACGGAACTGCTTATATGGCTCGGCGCGTTCATGACCATCATACCGGTATTTTACGCGGAGATCGAAAATGACATCCGGCGGGTGCTGAGCTACAGCCTGATCAATCAGGTCGGCTTTATGATGTGTGGCATTGGTATTGGGACACCTTTGGCCCTTAACGGAACGGTTTCCCACGCGTTTTGTCACATTCTTTACAAAGCCTTGTTGTTCATGTCCGCGGGTTCCGTGTTGCATGTCACCGGGAAGATCCGATGCACTGATATCGGAGGATTATACAAAACCATGCCCCTGACCTGTTTATTTTGCCTGATCGGCGCCGCATCCATTTCCGCGTTTCCCCTGTTCAGTGGTTTTGTCAGCAAATCCATGATTATCAGTGCTGCGGGTCATAATCATCTGGCCGTTATCTGGCTCATGCTGCAATTTGCTTCCGCGGGCGTTATTGCCCATGCAGGCATTAAAGTGCCATATTTTACTTTTTTCGGCCATGATTCCGGCATTCGGACAAAAGAACCGCCGATGAATATGCTTGTTGCTATGGGAATGGCCGCTTTCTTATGTGTTTTTATCGGCCTGTTTCCTCAGCCCCTGTATGACATTCTCCCCTATACGGTGGACTATGTCCCCTACACCGGCGCACATGTGGTGGGACAACTGCAATTGCTTATGTTCGGCATCCTGGCATTCTGTCTGCTTCTCGGGGCTGGTTACTATCCTTCGGAAATTCGGGCAATCAATGTGGATGTGGACTGGTTTTACCGAAAAGGCGCAAAACTCTTTTTTAATGTGATGGACAAAGGCTTGAACGGGGTCAACGCATTCTGCGACAGAATATTTGCCCGTAATCTTTCCGCCTCGGTTGGGGAGTTTTCAAAAAATGCGCCGGCCAGACTCACTTTTTTATTTATGGCTCCAATGCAGTTTTTAACAGGTAAAAAAGAAGACATTGCTGCGCTGAAAGAAAAAATTTATGCGTCGTTTGAAACCGCTTCAATCCCAATAGGGATCAGCGTGGCCATGGCGACCCTGTTTATTGTGGTGTTCGTGTTTCTGAGCTGACGTCGGGGATCGGATCAATCCCCTGGCTTTCAGCATCTTATTAATTTTATTAAGGAGACCTGAATGGAAAAAAATCCCAAAATCCACGATTCTCTGTTCAAATGGCTGATCGCCTC
>JAOZLU010000370.1:3650-7117 GCA_029934695.1 Desulfobacterales bacterium
TCGGTGCATACAAAAAAGTTTCCGATCAGAAGCTTGACGAAATCAGAAAGGAGGTAAAAATGGAATTTGTCGCAACGACCATTACCGAGCATATTCGGCATGAAAGTGAGCTCAGAGGTAAGATCAAAGGTAAGATCGAAACCTTGGAGAACCTCTGCCTTTACGGCATCCTGCCGAAAAAGCAGTTTGAGAAGATGGTTGCCCCGCTTCGCAGGGAACTGAGTGAAATTTTGGCCGGCGAAAAACAAAAGAATCTCCGAGCAGAAGCCTGACGAAATTCAGAAAAGAGTCAGATTCTCACTGCGGAGCTGAGGAAATTCGAATGGAAAAAAATCCCAAAATCCACGATTCTCTGTTCAAATGGCTGATCGCCTCGTTCACGGAAGAATTTTTTGCCCATTATTTTCCGGACATCAGCATCGGAAAATACAGCTTCATTGACAAAGAGTTCATCAGCAAATATGAGGCTCTGAGGGAGAGTCTGGAAGGTGACCTGTTCCTGGTCATGGAGGCGGAAATTGACGGAGAACTCCGGGAGATTGTCATTCAGATCGAACACCAGAGCAAAAAAAAGGATATGGCGAGACGGGTTTACCGGTATTCCTGCTATGCCTGGCTGCTGAGGGAAAAGCCGGTGTGGACATGGTGATCTTCACTGATGATGCAGTCTGGAGGAAGCCGGTCCCGGATTCCTTCTGGTGTGCCTTTGACAGCAGAAACGGAAAACAGTTCCACCGCTTTGATGTCATCAAGGTGAAGGCTGAGAGGAGCGGCGATCTCATCAGGAAGCATTCCCTGCTCTGCAAACTTCTGGCCCTGAAAGCCGATGACAGGGGAACGGATCCCGAAGAGCTGGTTCACGAAATTTACAGCGCCGTCTCGGAACTGAGGGACAGCCTGACCGATGACAGGCTGCTGCTCATTGACCAGTGGGTCGGTGCATACAAAAAAGTTTCCGATCAGAAGCTTGACGAAATCAGAAAGGAGGTGAACATGGAATTTGTCGCAACGACCATTACCGAGCATATTCGGCATGAAAGTGAACTTATAGGAGAAAAGAGAGGGGAAGAGAAAGGGGAAATCAAAGGGGAAATCAAAGGGAAGATCGGAATGTTGGAAAGCCTTTACCTGCATGGCATCCTGCCGAAAAAGCAGTTTGAGAAGATGGTTGCCCCGCTTCGCAGGGAACTGAGTAATATTTTAGCTGGCGAAAGCGAAAAACAAAAAAAGCCTCCGGTCAGAAGCCTGGCGAAATCAGAAAGGAGGTAAGAATGGAATTTGACAGGCAGACATTGCCGAGCATATTCGGAGTGAAAGTAAAATCAAAGGGAAGATCGAAATGTTACAGGAGCTTTACCTCCAGCACATCCTGTCGGTAAAGCAATTTGAAGAGATGATTGCGCAGCTTCACAGGCAATGGTATGAAATATTGGTCGGTGATACTGAAAAAACAAAATCTCTGACTGTAACGGTTAATATAGAAATAAAATAAATTAGTTGTCAGAAAAGGGGAGTTGCAAAGGATGGTAAGCAAAGAGGAGTTGCAAAAGATTGTCATGTTGGGATATCTGAAAGACGATATGCTGGAAAAAATGGTTCCAGTCATAGATGTGCTGAACTTTGATGAGCGGGAAATCATATTCAAAGGGGGGGAAAGATCGGACAGATTTTACATGCTGAAAAGAGGAAAGATACTGCTTGAAAAGAGAATGACTGACAAAATAACGATATCCGTGGGAACCGTCAAAGCAGGATATGCGTTTGGATGGTCAGCCATGTTTGATGATAAAGGGATTTACACTTCTGAGGCTGTTTGCGCGGAACCCTGTGAGGTCTTTTCCATGAGGGGCACAAAAATCAGGAAGATACTCGACAAAAATCCTTCCATGGGATACATTTTTACGCAAAGGCTCCTCAGAACACTCAAGTCACGTCTTGATCACCGGACCACCCAGTTTCTGAGGACAATAAAAAATCATCCTGAAATACAATCGCTTATTGAGGAATAAACATGAAGGAAAACAATGAACACATACACCTCCCGGAGGGGCCGGAGGACATTCGTATATTTCAGCCCTCGCAGTGGTTTTTCAGCAAAGAGGTTTCCAGTGGCATATTGCTTCTTTTTGCATCCCTGACCGCCATAATATGGGCCAATTCAACCATTGCTGAAACGTATCATCATATCCTGCACGCTGATATTTCCATATCTGTCGGGGATTATCACCTCAGCAGAACATTTGTCCACTGGATAAATGACGGTTTGATGACGTTGTTTTTCTTCACTGTGGGACTTGAGATCAAACGGGAAATTCTGGCAGGCGAGCTGTCCTCCCCCAAACTGGCAATGTTTCCTATTATTGCAGCTATCGGGGGCATGATTGTTCCCGGCCTCATTTATATGGCATTCAACCATGGCACACCTTATGCCGGCGGATGGGGCATACCTGTGGCCACGGATATCGCTTTTTCACTTGGTGCGCTTGCCATTTTCGGCAAAAAAGTGCCTTTCAGTCTGAGAATTTTTCTTACAGCGTTTGCCATTGCCGATGATCTTGGCGGAGTCATCATCATCGCCTTCTTTTATACTAAAGGGATCATCTGGAAATATCTCCTTATCAGTGCAGTCTCTGTTCTTGTGCTTGCGCTGGCAAATATGCTCTGGATCAGATGGATACCTTTTTATGTGCTTATGGGATTCATCACCTGGCTGGCAATGATGGGATCAGGGGTCCATCCGACCATAGCGGGCGTTCTGGTTGCCCTCTGCACACCGGTCCGAAGCAGATATAATATCGGCCGCTTTGTCAGGGAAGTTAAGAGTATCATGGATAATTTCAGGCACAATGAGGAAATCGGGGACTATTGGTATTCCATCCTGATGTCTCATACCCCGCTGAGAACAGTTCACTCTCTGGCGTCTGCCTGCAGGAAAGTTGAAACGCCGTTGCAGCGACTGGAACATATCCTGCATCCCTGGGTCGCCTTTCTGATCCTTCCGATATTTGCCCTTGCCAATGCCGGCCTGACCATGGAGGGAATGTCCCTCGCAGAAGCGGCAGCACATCCTGTCACTCTCGGTATTGGCCTCGGCCTGTTGGTGGGCAAACCGGTCGGCGTTCTCCTTTTTTCTTATCTGGCCACAAAAACCGGCCTCGCATCCCTGCCTGAAGGCGTCAGATGGTCCCACATAGCGGGTGCGGCCATGCTCGGGGGAATCGGCTTCACCATCTCTTTGTTTATCTCAGGGCTTTCCTTCTCTTCACCGGAACTGCTCAATTACTCAAAGCTGGGGATTTTAGGCGGATCTGCACTTTCAGGAATAGCAGGGATACTTTTTCTGACTTATGATTATATCCGGGATCTGAAAAAATGGCACTGGTTCAGTTGAATGGGAATCGTATTAAAATCAAGTGCCGAAAAAATGGGTGCTTTGGTAATTCGTGTTAAGGCAATTTGAATTATTG
>JAOZLU010000970.1 GCA_029934695.1 Desulfobacterales bacterium
AAGGAAAGAAAGGAAAGAAAGGAAAGAAAGGAAAGAAAGGAAACAAATGAGCAAATTTTTCATATCAGTTATTAAGGCGGCAATCGTGTATTTTTTCTTTTTTCAAACAGCAGCTTACGCAGCCCCGGGACTCCCGGAGGGCATTGAATGGCTGACCAACGATTCTGATCCGGTGTATGCTTCTCCGGAGGCAAAAAAAGGCGGCACACTGCATTCAGCCATACCGAGTTTTCCCATGACCTTTCGCGTTGTGGGTCCGGATTCAAACGGCAGTTTCAGGGGCGCTGTTCTTGATAATCAACTGAGTCTGATCGGGATGCATCCCAATACGCTGAATATTGTCCCTGAACTGGCCACCCACTGGGCCTTTGACAAAGACAAGAGAACTATGTACTTCAAACTTGACAGGAACGCCCGCTGGTCCGACGGAAAACCTGTGACTGCTGATGATTTTGTTTATACGTTGGAGTTCATGCGTTCCGAACACATCATCGCACCGTGGTATAATGATTATTACACCAAAGAAATTGAGAAGGTGATTGTATATGACGATCATACCATCGCGGTTGTCAGCATGAAACCTGTTCCGGATCTCCATTTGAAGCTTGGCATCGCCCCGACACCCCGGCATTATTATGATAAGCTCAACAAAGATTTTGTCAGAAAATACAATTGGAAGATTGCGCCGAACACCGGGCCTTATCAGATATCTGATTTCAAAAAAGGCAAATACGTCAAATTCAAGCGGAAAAAGGACTGGTGGGCAGAGGAACTCCGCTATTTCAAAAATCGGTTCAACGTGGATAAAGTCACCTTTAATGTGGTCAGGGATTATAATGTGCAGTGGGAATATTTCAAAAAAGCCAAAATTGATGTTTTCAGCATCACCATACCCAAATACTGGCATGTCAAGACAAAGACGGCAGTTGTTGAAAACGGTTATGTTCACAAAATATGGTTTTTTAACGACACTCAGCAATCTGCTTCCGGAATGTGGCTGAATCAGGACAAAGAGATTTTCAAAGATAAAAATGTCCGATATGCTTTTGCCCATGCGATGAATATCGGAAGAGTGATCGAAAAGGTACTCCGTGGCGATTATTTCAGGCTTGAGCATGGCTTTATGGGCTACGGTCCTTATTCCGACAACACTATCACAGCAAGACGATTTGATCTGGACAAGGTTGATCTTTATATGAAAGAGGCCGGATGGCACCGCGGGAAAGACGGTGTCTGGGAGAAAGACGGAAAACGGTTTTCAGTGGAAGTCACTTATGGTTTTGACGAACATACCCCGAGGCTTGTTGTGCTGAAAGAGGAGGCTAAAAAGGCCGGCGTCGAGTTGCGCCTCCAAAAGCTGGATCAGTCTGCCACATTCAAGAAATTTCTTGAAAAAAAGCATGATGTGGCATGGATGGGCTGGAGCACCTCTTTGCGGCCCCAGTTCTGGGAACACTTTCACTCTGCCAATGCGCACAAGCCCCAGACAAACAATATCACCAACACTGATGATCCTGAGATGGATAAGCTGATTGACGCATATCGAAATTCTCTGGAGGCCGAAGAACGGATAAAGCTTTCTCTTGAAATTCAGAAAAAGATACATGAGACAGGCTGCTTTGTTCCCACGTTTATGGTTCCTTATGTCCGTCAGGCTTATTGGCGCTGGTGGAAACTGCCGGATACTCCCGGAACAAAGCGTTCCGGGAGTCTTTTTGATCCTTTTGGCAGCACCACCGGAGGCATGTTCTGGTATGACAAGGCAATTCATGAGGAGACAAAAAAGGCCATGAAAAAGAAGGAAAAATTTCCGCGTGTGACCATCATTGATGAAACATATAGGATGAAGTGATGTTTGATGTTTGATGTTTG
>JAOZLU010000371.1 GCA_029934695.1 Desulfobacterales bacterium
GCAGACGGAGCGGTCTATATGGATTGTGTGTAAGAAAGGATTTGTGTCTGGCTCCTGAAGTAATCCTTTTCTTACGCACAATCCGTGCAGATGCACGGGCTAATAGGAAAACTCCCGTTCTTAGGAACTCGGAAAAAACGCATTATCCCGCCTGTGCGGGATGCAAAAAACCGCTTCGCTTAATTTTTGCACTCCTTGCGAACTTTCATGGGGTAATGCGTTTTTTCCGGGTCCCTTAGGCGGAGCCTGCGAGTAAAGTTAATGTCTTATTTTCTCAAGCTTTGCCACGGATTCTATGTGATATGTATGCGGAAACATATCCACTGGCTGCACCTCTGCAACCTGATACGTTTCTCTCATCATGTCAATATCTCTTGCAAGCGTGGCGGGATTGCAGGAGACATACACAATCCGGTCCGGGGCCATTTCCAAAACCTGTTTCACAACATTCTTGTGCATTCCGACTCTCGGCGGATCAACGATCATCACATCCGGCGTGACCGTAAGCTGGGAAAGGCAGTCCTTTATGTCGCCAATGATAAAGCGGCAGTTGGAGACCCCGTTGATGCGGCAGTTCTTTCCAGCGTCTGCCACAGCACTTTCCACAATCTCCATGCCGACCACCTCCTTTGCCGAATCTGAAAGATACAGGGCAATCGTGCCAGTACCGCTGTAAAGATCAACAATCGTCTCGCCTCCGGTGAGTCCGGCATAGTTTTTTACGGTTTCATACAGTCGCTCCGCACCCCGGGTATTTGTCTGGAAGAAAGATTTTGCTGATATTTCAAATTCAAACTGGCCGATTTTGTCCTTGAGAACGGTGCTGCCAGCGAGTAGAATCTCGTATTCGCCAATAGCGGTCCCCGCCTTTCGTGAAGTTATGCTGTTTACGACGGAGACGATTTCCGGATACTTCTCCGTGAGCAGATCAGCGAGGGGTTGCACGGCATCACGATTTTCCTCGGCAGTGATGATGTTCACCATCCACTGATTATAGGCTGCGGAATGTCTCAGCATGAGAAACCGCCAGAACCCGACATGGGTGCGAAGGCCGTAAACAGGCTGATCAGAATTCTTTATAAAGACTCTGACATCTTCGAGAATCGAATTGCCGAGTTCCGGCTGAAGCAGACACTCTCTGATATCGAGAACCTTGTAAAAGGTCCCCGGCACATGAAGCCCTATCCCGAAACCCGCGTCAATATCTTCCTGATCCATCTCATCAGGCAAAAGCCATCTTCTCTCAGAGCAGGAAAATTCCATTTTGTTTCTGTATCCGAAAACCTGGTCCGAGGGAATTGTGGGATGAACCGGAACGCCCTGTGTCAGCCCGATGTGCTCAATGGATTCCGCAACATGCTGCTGTTTATATTCAAGCTGCTTCTTGTATGTCAGAAACTGCCACTTGCATCCGCCGCAACATCCGCTGTATTCACAGGGCGGATCTGTTCTGAGCGGTGACCGCGCAATCAGTTCAACCACACGGGCTTCCGCGTAGTTCTTCCTCTTTTTGGTGATACGAGCTTTGACACGGTCTGAAGGAACGGCCTGATCCACGAAAACAGCAAGACCGTTGACTCGCACAAGCCCTTTTCCCCCAAACGCGATGTCAGAAATTTCAAGCTCGATCAACTGCCCTTTCTTGACTGCCATATATCTGGATTCCTTTAGTTATGAGTGTAGGTGCATTCTCTGCGTCTCTGCATTTAAGAGTTCAGGTTCTGCCATGTTTGGATTACACTCAGACACCTTAGTTATTAATTTTTAATCATTAAAACCTATCCGCTTATCGGGAGATAAATCAGTTGGTCGGTAAATTCTTCCGGCTCCGATGTTCCCGTAATCAGTGCCAATTCATAAGCTGTTTCGCTCATTGTCAGATTAGAATTCAGAACAAAAATTCCCGGTACATGATTTCCATCTGACAGATGATCCTTCAGATGCACTGGCATAGCTTTACGGTTGTTGGTCACCAGAGCAAAATTGTTCGTCTCACACCAGATCAGAATATCGGGATCAAGCGTTCCGAGTGTCGGAACACCTGATTCTCCGATACGGCGGATCACTATGTCGGAATCATGATTTTTCACAGCTTTTCTCAGGTGATAACTGACATGTTCATCCAACAAATATCTGATCCTGTTCATCAGCTTCCTCCAAAATTTTTTTGTCGCGTCCGCTTTTCTGTTCGGCTGCTATCCTGCGTAATTTCATTATTGCCGGGCTGGGATTCCGGTTCTGCAACTCACGCATCCGGTTGCCGTGTTCCGCCCACTCATCCATATACCGGCTTATGGTCTCTTTATTATGAAGATAGTAAAGAATTGTGGCATATATCTGTTCCAGATCAAGTGTCGGAAAACGGATTGCCAGCTCTTCGGGTGTCTGGTCATTACAGAGATATTCATACAGCACATCCTCTATGCCGATACGATGTCCCCTGATCCGGATATCACCATCTTCAAAAAAGTCAAAGCAATCTTCAATTTGCATTTTGTTTCACCAACTTTTGTCTCACACAGTTTCTGAGCCATTCAAGCCACGGATCAAACCCCTCTTCCGTCTTTGCCGATACTTCAAAAACAGGCATCTCAGGCTGTATCTGATGAATATATCTGACAGCCATTTCTTTGTCATAATCAAGATAAGGGAGCAGATCTGTTTTGTTAAGCAACGCTGCATTGCAGACCCGGAACATCAGGGGATATTTTAAGGGCTTGTCCTCTCCTTCTGTCACGCTGAGAACCACTACCCGAGCATCCTCTCCGATATCAAACTCGGCAGGGCATACCAGGTTTCCGACATTCTCCACGATCAGCAGATCAATCGCATCCAGATCAAGATTGGCGGCCGCGTTTCCGATGACGTGAGCAGCAAGATGACAATCCCCGCCAAACTCATCCGTGTTGACCTGCACCACGGGAACGCCGGTTCCGGCAAGTCGGTCCGCATCATTGGTGGTGCAGATATCACCGACAATCACAGCACTTTTTATCTCTGCACGGGCAAGCGTTTTTTCAAGTATAGTCGTTTTCCCCGAACCTGGCGAACTCATTACATTCAGTACAAAAATATTTTTTTCAGCAAACATTTTCCGATTCTGCGCGGCCATAGTATCATTAACGTCCAGAACCTTACGAACAACTTTTATTTCCATTTCAATTTTCCTTTCTGAATTTTTTGCAACCTGACAGCCGTAAGTTTTCACAGCCGGAAGGGGTTTGCAAACATTACGGACGGGGTTGCAAACCCCGTCCGGCAATATAAGTTGTGGCAGTAGGTCGGATTCAGGTCCGGCCATGAACTGTATCTTTCTTTTATACAGCATCCTTGCAGGGAAAACCGGATAAAACAAGAGGGAAAATCCTTCTCATTCATCCGCAATTTCAATGGACTCAATATTAAGCTCCTGCCCCGAAAGAATTTCTACTGAACCACTTTTGCATCTCTCACATGTAAAAACCGGTCCGGCAATGGTCCATTCTGTATCACATTCCCTGCATCTTGCGACCACCGGGATTTCCTCAATGTGGAGTTCCGCGCCGGAGAGAGCTGTGTCTTTGGTTATGATTTCAAAACAAAATCGAAGACTGGCCGGAACCACCGCGGCCAGTCTGCCCACTTTGAGATTGACCTTTTCCACCCGAACATCTTTCATGTTATCGGGGATTGAAGCCGTTGCAATCTCGGCCACCTGCATGGCTATTCCCATTTCGTGCATAGATTTATCCTGTCTGACAATTTTTTGAAGATAACTTCTTCTGGTCCACTTTTTTTAAAGTTGAACAGATGTCAAGTAAGACAAAATAAGAATTTTATCAAGGGGAATTTTTATGTTCCTCAGACTGACTCTGCCAATCAGATTAAAATTGCATTTTATGTAAATCCGAATTTAAGGAATGTTTTAGAGAAATCTTGCCCTTACGAAGACTGGCAGGAAGGATTTTATAATCTGTTCATATTCAACTTTCCCGGAACCTCTCTTTTCATAATTTGCAATCCATAAGCTCAGAATAACTCCGTAAACTTCTGAAATCATTCAACAGGGAAAGCAGTTAACCAGATAATGCCACCATCAATAATTTCAGCAGGTTATGAAAACTTGCGACTGTCGAATTTTTTGTTGTTTAAAACGATCTTATATGATACATCAAGTTTTTTGTTACGGAACTTTGACATGCTTTCAACTTTATTATTTTGCTGTCGAGTTTTTGGAAAACGTATTTTTTTTATCACTGTTTGAGATGAAAATGGGTCATGTTCACGGGAATAGTGCATGCTATGCCTGAAGCTCAGTTTTTTTGCTGCACAGGAAATCTTATGCTGAACAGAGTGCTGAAATGAAATTTTAACACTGTGAAAATGCAAAAATTTCATTTTTACACTCCTTCATTTATAAAAAAAACTGGACATCGGGCTATGCGGGAAAGGACTTTGTTTTCATTCCATCAACAAATTTTTTATTTATGAAAGGGGAAGAAAAAAAATGGAAGCAGCTTTAACTTCACCAGCAAACGCATCGTTTCTGGGGATACCCACGGTGATTTTTTCCGTTCTGATTCCGGTCATCGGGGCAGCAATCTTTACTTACATCATGGCAAAACGGATTGCGCCGCTTGTCCTTGCCGCGCCGGACCACCGGTTTGACCGTATTCATGAGCGGATTATGAATGTATTCAAGCTTTGGCTGGCGCAATACAGGCAGCCGAGGTATATGCTGGCCGGCGTACTTCACATTATGATCTTTGCAGGGTTTGTCATTCTGTCTGTCCGCTCCACATCACTGGTGCTGATCGGTGTGTCCGAAGGTTTTGTGGTGCCGGGGTTCGGCGGAACACTGGGTCATATCTATAACATTTTCAAGGATTATGCAGCGACCATGGTTCTTGTCGCATGTATCATTGCGGCCGTCCGAAGGGGGATTTTCAAGCCTGAAAGATATGCGGTGCCTGCCAAATACGGCCATGATCACACGGCCGAAGCCGTATTTGTTCTGGGCCTCATCTCGCTGCTGATGCTGTCTGAAAGCTGTTTTGAAGCCAGCGCAGTGGCTGCTGCCATTCAAAAAGGATTGCCGACCGAGTGTCCGGCCCCCCTGAGCCTTGCCTGGTTTTTCAAAAAAGTGTTTCTCTGCACATCGCCGGCAAAACTTCAATCCATACATGTATTGGCGTATTTTGTCCATGACCTGACCTTTTTCTTTTTCCTGTGCTTTTTGCCTCTGGGGAAACATTTTCATGTGATCACCTCAATTTTCAATGTCTTTTTCATGAAGATTGACAAAGGCACTGTCAAACCGGTTCAGTGGGGGATTGAAGAGGACAAGATTGAGGAACTGGAATCCTTTGGCGTAAAAAAATTCGGGGATTTCACCTGGAAGCATGTCCTGGATTTTTATTCCTGTGCAGATTGTGGCAGGTGTTCGGATCAGTGTCCGGCCAATGCGGTGGGGCGTCCGCTGTCCCCCCGGTTTATTTCCATCAAAGCAAGGGATTATTGCTACAAAACCTATCCGATACGCGGGGAGTTCGGCAGGAAAGAGCTGCTCATCGGGGATATATTTGAAGAGGATGAAATCTGGTCATGTACGACCTGCGGTGCCTGCGAAGCAGAATGCCCTATAATGATTGAGTATATTGACAAGATCGTTGATCTGAGAAGAGGCATGGTGGATGAGGGCATGGTTCCGCAATCCCTGCAAAAGCCGCTGAGTGCGTTGGAAAAGCGGGGAAATCCTTATGGCAAGATGGAGAAAAAACGTGCGGACTGGACAAAGGCACTGAAAAAAGAGGAGGAGCTGGAGGTGAAGGTTCTGAACAAAAAGGAACGGGCCGAGACGCTTTATTTTGTTGACAGCATCACCTCTTATGATGACAGGATTCAGGAGATCGCCAAATCCACAGCCCGGGTGCTTTCTGCCGGAGGCGTTGATTTCGGCATCCTGGGGCCTGGGGAGAAGGACAGCGGGAACGAGGTCAGACGGTTCGGTGAGGAGATGCTTTTCATGGAACTGAAGGACCAGAACACAGAGGCGATTGCCAAGACCGGCGTTGAGAGAATTGTCACTGCGGACCCCCACGCCCTGAATGCTCTGAAGAATGATTATGAGGGGCTTCCGCAGGTGGAGCATATCAGCCAGATGCTGGAGAGACTTATAAATGAAGGGAAAATCCGTCTCAGGGATGCTGAGAACAAAGATGCCGTATATGTGTATCATGATCCGTGTTATCTGGGGCGGCACAATGAGATTTATGACGCACCCAGAGCAGTTATTGACGCAATTCCGGGGATCAGCCGGGTGGAGATGACCAAAAGCATGGATCGCTCGTTCTGCTGCGGCGGGGGCGGGCTGATGCTGTTTTATGAGCCGGTTGAGGAGACCCGGATGGGCAAGCTGAGAGTTGAAATGGCGAAAGATGCAGGAGCAACGGTCATTGTCACGGCCTGTCCGTTCTGCATGGTCAATATTGAAGACGCCATCAAGACCAGCGGCCTGGAAGGAGAAATGGAGGCCATTGACCTTGTTGAACTGATTGAGCAGCATCTGATTACTGAGTAATACCAGTTATAAAAAATAACCTGATTATAACGCTTTCAGGGGAGGCCTGAAATCAGCCCTGCGTTGCACCTTTTTTACCACAAAGGGCACAAAGGGGGCACAGAGGGGCACAAAGCTTAAACCTGCACGTTCGGCCGGATCTGTCTGAGGGCAGGGTGCGGGAGCCTCCCCTTAATCCGTTATAATCAGTAAAAAATAACCCGTCATGTCATTCCTGCAAAAACGGGAATCCGGCCCAATGATAATGCGACGGATTTCTGCTTTCGCGGGAATGAAATCAGTAAAGAATGGAACAGATTCTGCCAACCTTCCTGTATAATACGGATAAATTTTTAGCAGTTCAGGCATCATTCCGATATTTTCCGGATATCTGAAAACCGCATAATACTGCTCTCAGCAAAAGCCAGGCACCCGATAAAATCCTGACAATCATATAATCCGGGTATAACTGAGAGGCTGTATCTCAGAAGTGACAGGCGGCCGCACTTTCCCGGAACAGATCGGACAGCCTGCCTGTTTTCAATCCGTTTTCACCTGTTATGCAATACC
>JAOZLU010000372.1:0-2907 GCA_029934695.1 Desulfobacterales bacterium
ATATATCAAGTCTGATGTGAATAGTGGTAAGGCAGCATATTTGCAGGCAGTGCAAGAAGAAAGGTTGCGGACGGGGTTACAAACCCCGTCCGGCAGGCAGTGGAACAGGACATATCAAGTCTGATGTGAACTTATAAATTGCCGGAGTGTGCAAAAAATAATTTTTGTATTCCGGAGAAGGGCTTATCCAAAAAACATTATGAAATTCCTGCAAATTCTGACATTTTACGAAAAAACGCTCGCTGATTTTTACGCGCGTAAGCCCCATCTTGCCAAGATCGGTTTTGATGAGCAAATGGCCGGCCTGACAAACGATGCCGGAGGCGCACATATAATTGCCCCCTATATGGGAAAATCCGGTTATGATGCACAGGTTGTCATAGCAAACTGCGAACCAGCACAGAAGCAGTGGGCAAGAGAACATGACATTGGCGTTGAACATGCGGAAAAGAACTGGATGCCCGGCATTGCCCAGAAGCAGGTTGAATTTTTCAAACCCGATATTCTCTATCTTTCCGATCCGCTGACCTTTGACAGCCACTTTATCCGCTCTCTCTCATGGAAACCCTCTTTAATCTGCGGCTGGCGGGCATCATCCATTCCGGCCAACACAGATTGGACAACATTCGACCTGATTCTTTCCAATGTCAGGGGCTGTCTGAGCCAGGCTCTGGAACGGGGAGCCAAAACATCGGAATACTTTCACCCCGGATTTCCCGAAACCATGGCCGAAGCGGTGAAAGATACGCCCCATACCCATGACCTTGTATTTGCCGGAGGCTTGCAGGATTGGTGTCACAAAGGCAGAAGAACCTGTCTTTTGGCGGCCGGAAAGGCCCCGCTCGGATTCGGCCCCAATTTTTCCATTGCCTATTATCTGAATATCGTCCCTCAGGAATTGGAAACACTGCCCGCAGGTATCGCCATGTACAGCCATGCCCCCAAATTCGGCTTGAATATGTATAAAACCCTGAAAAGCGGGCGTATGGTACTCAATCCTGTATGCGATGCACTGGGGGAAGATACGGACCATGTGAACATGCGCCATTTTGAAACCACCGGAGTGGGCGCATTCATGCTCACCAATCACCATCAGCATATTTTAGAATATTTCAAACAGGGTGTCGAGATCGAAACCTTTCAGGATACAAAAGAACTTGTTGAGAAAATCCATTATTATCTCGAACACAGTGAAGAACGGAAAGCCATTGCCCGCCGAGGTCAGGAACGATGTCTGAGGGATTACTCCATTTCTCAGAGAGCAGCGGAATTTCATAAGATCATACAAAAAAAGATACTTAAAAAGAAATCACCTGCTTCTCATAAACCTCGCTCAAGCATTGGAACGGCATACAAATCGTCCGAACAATCTTTATCAAGACAGGAACCTGAGTTGAAGATAACTGAAACAAAAGACTCGGATAATTTCCCTGCACAGAAATTTCCGGGAGTCACATTTGGAAGAAAAGCTGAAGAATTGAAAATTCTGCATTTAAACACTTATGATTTCGGCGGAGCAGCCAAAGCAGCCTTCCGTTTGTTTGACGGGCTTCGGAAATCCGGCCATCCTTCCAAAATGCTGGTTCGGAAAAAACAGTCTTCAGACCCTGATGTGATATCCTTGGAGGATATTCGATCCATGCTGCCTCATAAAAAGACTGACAGCCATCTTCTTCCTTATCAGAAACAATCTGATCCCGACTACTATTTCTTTGATCGGAATATTTCATTAGATGAGGACATATCCTCAATTCCCAAACTGCTGCACTTCCAACCTGACATTATAATTGTGCATTGGATTTCCAGTTTTGTCAATACTCAAGACCTTTTTTTTCTTCAGAAAAATACCAATGCCCCCATAATATATAACCTCTTAGACATGGGGGCAATGACAGGAGGATGTCATTATGCCTGGAAATGTGAGGGATATTTGAATCAGTGTGGCAACTGTCCTGCTCTTCACTCTGACAGTCCCGATGATTTTTCCCATCAGAATCTGGCTCTTAAAAAACATTTTCTGCAAAACATGGATATCTCCTGTGTGGCAGCTACAGAATGGCTCTTCCGGCAGGCCAAATCATCAGCATTGTTTGGCAACAGAACAATAAAAAAAATACTGCTGGGAGTTGATCCGCAGATTTTCCGGCCTGTATCCAAAGAATACGCCAGAAAAAAGTTGAATCTGCCAACAGAAAAAAAGATTCTTTTTTTCGGAGCGGAGAGTTTTGAGCAACGGAGGAAAGGAATGTCATTTTTTCTGAAATCTCTGGAGCATCTGTCAAAAATGCAGTGGATATCCCCGCGCGACACACTGCTTCTGAGTTTAGGCAAAAAACCTCCTGAGCAGATTGTCAAATCAGGTTTGTTTCCTGTTGCCCATGCTGATTATATTTCTGACCGTGATGATCTGCTTGCCTGTTTTTATCAGGCCGCGGATGTCTTTGTATGCCCATCTGTTGAAGATTCCGGCCCCCTGATGATTAATGAGGCTGTTATGTGCGGCACTCCGGTAGTCTCATTTGAGATGGGAGTGGCATTGGATCTGGTGCATACAGGAAAAACAGGATATCTGGCTCCGTCAGAAAATTCAGAGGAGTTGGCAAAAGGAATCTCATCCGTATTGAACGCTTCTTCGGAAATGCTTCAAATATTGCAGAATAATTGTCATACACTCGCACTCCGACTCTTTACTTCCAATATCCAAGTTCAGAATTTTGAAGCATTTTTCAAGGAAATCACTCTCAACTCTCCGGTCGGATCCGAAAAAGAAGAATTAAAGGAAGACAAAGAAACTCATATTACAAAATCCTCCCAAGGTTTTACAAAGTCAAGTCCGAAACTGTTGAATCTGGGATGCGGCACCCGGATTCACCCCGAATGGATCAATGTTGATTTTATTTCCAGAGG
>JAOZLU010000372.1:3007-7070 GCA_029934695.1 Desulfobacterales bacterium
GGAGCCGAAGATAATTATGACTGGATCCTTTTAGAATTGTTTGATCAGATTGTCCGAAATGTCAGCGGCGGTGAAATGGGACAATTTTTGTCCTGTCCCAATATTCCGAATCGGGATTATGTAATGGAAAGAATCGGGGAAGAATTTTTACCCGCCCCGGAGTCTGCCCGTTCATCCATTTCCTTAGAAACATCCTCTGAAAACAGGAATCTTTCTTTCGATGAAATCGGAAAATTTCGGATGGGCGGAGAGGTTCATCAATACATGTATGACCGTTTCTCTCTGTCAAGACTTCTGACTGCGGCAGGTTTTCATGAAATCCAGGTCAAATCTGCGGAGGAGAGTAATATCCCGTATTTTTCAAAGTATGGCATGGATTTTTTCCATGGAAAGCCCAGAGGGAAGAGTTCTCTTTTTATGGAAGGCAGAAAATAAGAAAGGAAAAAAATAATGTCAACGGATACTCAGACTCCAGAAGATGGTTCTTTTTTTCTCTCTGTTCTTGATGAAAATCGTTTCAAAGTAAAGACGGCAAAAGCCCAGCAAGTTTCGATTGACAACCTCGACAGGGTTCTCGAACTTTCCCGGGAAAATGGGGTGGAATTCCTTATAGCCCGGTGTCATACTGATGATCTCCGAGCTGCTCAGAAAATGGAGGAAGAAGGATTCCTCCTGATGGATACCCTTGTCTGTTACACAAGAGATTTGGAGAAACCGCTTCCTTTGGAAACCCCTTCAGCAAATATCCGTCCTTTCCATACGAAAGAAATTGAAGAAATCCTTTTGATCGGGAAAAAAGCTTTTAAGGGGTATTGCGGACATTATCACGCTGACCCGCGATTGGAACCTGAAAAATGTGATGAAGTCTATGTCTCCTGGATTAAGCGCTCCTGTCTTTCAAAAGAGGTTGCAGATGAAGTTCTAATTGCTGAAGATTCAGAACAGATTTTAGGATTTGCAACCATTAAAATCAATGATGAGAGCGAAATACAGGGGGCCCTGTACGCGGTGACACCTGAAGCTCAGGGCAAAGGACTTTGCCGCTCCTTTATGGTGGCAAGTATGCTGTGGGGCAGACTGAAGGGGCTTAAAAGACTGCTTTATCGCACTCAGATTACCAATATCGCAGCACAAAAAGTATTGGGCCGACTTGGCGCGGAATTAAGTTATTCTGCTTACACCTTTCACAAATGGTTCATTTGAAAAATGGAAAACAGAAAGATTCCATACAACAAACCCTTTATTGTGGGCAAAGAATTGTACAACATCAGCCGCGCTGTAATCGAATACGGACATCTTTCAGGTAACGGCCCATTTACGAAAGCCTGCCACGCATGGCTGGAAAAAAATCTCGGCTGCGGAAAAGCCCTGCTTACCCACTCCTGCACGGCTGCCTTGGAAATGTCTGCCATTCTTGCGAATATCGGCCCCGGAGACGAAGTTGTCATGCCGTCTTTCACCTTTGTTTCCACTGCCAATGCTTTTGTCCTTCGCGGGGGCATTCCGGTCTTCATTGATATCCGGCCAGACACGCTCAATTTGAATGAATCCCTTATTGAGGCGGCCATCACAGAGCATACCAAAGCCATTGTGCCCGTTCATTATGCCGGGGTTCCGTGCGAAATGGATCCGATACTGGAAATTGCTCATGAAAACAATCTTTTGGTGATTGAAGATGCTGCACAGGCACTTTTCTCGGAGTATAAAGGAAAAAGACTGGGTGGAATCGGGCAATTTGGCTGCATAAGCTTCCATGAAACCAAAAACATCATCAGCGGAGAGGGTGGGGCGATTTTGATCAACGACCCGGCCTTTGAGGAGAGATCTGAAATTATTTGGGGAAAAGGGACTGATCGGAGCAAATTTTCCAGAGGAGAGGTGGACAAATATACATGGGTGGATGTGGGATCATCTTACCTTCCCAGCGAACTTACTGCTGCTTTCTTACTTTCCCAGATGGAAGAGGCTGATAGAATAATCCGGAAGAGAAAGGACATTTTTCAACTTTATTACAAAAAACTTAAGCATCTTGAAGACTCAGAAAAAATCTGCCTTCCGAGTGTTGCATCGAATATGGCTTTCAATGGACATATTTTTTATATAATTACAAAAGATGTCAATGAAAGAAGCCGACTGATCCGCCATTTGAAAGAAAGAGGCATTCTGTCTGTTTTTCATTATATTCCACTTCACGCCTCCCCTGCGGGAAAATGTTTGGGGAAGACTGTAGGCGATCTAAAAATTACAGAGGATATAAGTGTCAGGCTTTTGCGGCTTCCCTTGTTTTATGAGCTTTCAAAAAAGGAGGTCGAAAGGATATGTGAAGAAATTGGCAGCTTTTTCGGACAGTAGGCTCGCCATATTTGTATAGCTCTCAACAAAAAGTTTGTCCGGGAGGAGTGCAAAAATTAAGCGAGTGCAGCGAGCGGTTTTTTGCATGTCATTCCAATTATATATGGTGACCCTACAAACATGGCGACCCTGCGGGCCTACAAACATAACCCCGTCCGGCGCAAAAAAATTCGTTTTTCCTGCCTTATGGTTATTAGTTATTAGCTTGACAATAATAAAATCAGGGCGTATTGATAAAAATCAAATTGCAAGAGAATCTGCGGTCTGCTGATATGCTGAATCGCAGATGAACGCTGACAGGTGTCGTTTTTGAGTTGACAATAATAAATACAGGAGGATATTATGCTGACAGAAAAAGAGATTATTTCAGCCACACTGAATCAGCCACCCGAATCACGCGCCATTATCATAGATCACATACTTGCCAGCCTCATGAAATCGAAACGTGAGGAGACTGATGCGCTGCGGGCCGAGGAAGCCGAAACGCGGATCAGGGCTTATGAGCGGGGAGAAATCACTTCCGTTCCAGGAAAACAGAATATTTTGGAAAAGGGCCTGCCATCTTATGATTTCAGGAACTCCCCCACAATCGAGGAACTGGAAGAAGCGCAGGGAGTGAAGCCGTTGCAGGACATAACCGCTCTTTTCGGGACTTGGCCCGGTGAGGCGGATGACGGTTTTGAGGAGGAGATAAGGAGACTTAGGCAACGGGACATTCAGGAGGTTTCGGATCATGAAAATTCCCAAGATCGTTGTTGACACAAACATTGTTTCCTATATTATGCGGGGTGGCCGTGAAGCCTTGATTTACAAGCCCTTCCTGAAGGGCAAAATTCTGTCTGTTTCCTTTATAACTGTGGGAGAGCTTTTTTTCTGGGCAGAAAAAAGAGGCTGGGGAGAGAAGAGACGGCTCCGGCTTGAAAATGTCCTCACAAATTATGTTGTCATTCCATATCATCCTGAGATTGCAAGATGCTATGCAAGGGTAAGAGCGGAACGGGAGCGAAAGGGACTGCCGATATCCTGTGCGGATGCCTGGATTGCCGCGTGTGCGGTTCGGCACGGCATTCCCCTGGTGACACATAACACAGCGGACTTTGGTGAAATTTCAAATCTTCAGGTGATTTCAGAAGAGCAATTGACATGATCTGGTAAAACAGAAAGGCGCGTAGGGTCGCCATGTTTGTAGAACCGCAGGGTCGGCATGTTTGTAGTAGGGCAACGCCTCTACGGGGTCGGCATGTTTGTAGAACCCGTAAAACAACATGGCGAACTACAAATATGACGACTCTACGGGCCTCAATTAGCTTGGTGATTGCGTTCTGCAAACATGTCGACCCTACGGGCCTGATCGGTTTGATGATTGCGTTCTACAAATATGGCGACCCTACGGGCCTCAATTAGCTTGGTGATTGCGTTTTGCAAACATGGCGACCCTGCGGGTTCTACAAACATGGCGACCCTACGGGCCTCAATTAGCTTGGTGATTGCGTTTTGCAAACATGGCGACCCTACGGGTTCTACAAACATGTCGGCCCTACGGGCCTCTGACTAACGGGGGTTTGCGGGTTCTACAAACATGTCGGCCCTACGGGCCTCTGACTGGCGGGGGGTTGCGGGTTCTACAAACATGTCGGCCCTGCGGGCCTCTGACTAATGGGATTTTGTGCGTTGAAGGTCATCTCTATTTTCAGATGGTTGGCTCCGGAAC
>JAOZLU010000029.1 GCA_029934695.1 Desulfobacterales bacterium
ATGAGAAGGAGTGCAAAAATTAAGCGAAGCGATTTTTTGCAGAAATGAGAAGGAGTGCAAAAATTAAGCGAAGCGATTTTTTGCATATATCTGTGTTCTGCTTTGGTCTCCTCTTCGATCATTTCTTCATAAAATCTGAACAGATACTCCAGCCGCTCTTCATCGCTTTTGAAAGGGCGCACTTCTCCACGGCCAGATCCATTTTATGATTCTTCGGCAAGGTTCGTTACAAGTGACTGGATATTGTCTTCCAATTTCTCAGCTTTCAACTTTGTCAGGCTTTTAACAAATATTCCGGTCTGACGTGGCTCATCGCCCTGAAAATATTTCCTTTGATCTTTCTGTTGCTTCTGTACAGTTGATTCAAAAGTGTTTTGATTTCCTGACGTTTGGATGTTTTTGCGCTGGGGCACGGATTCACAAAATTCGGGAACCCCTGGTGCTTTGCAAAACGCCTTATGTGATCCTCATCAGCATAAGCCAAGGGGCGAATAAGTGTGAACCTGCCCTGAAATAAAGACTGGGACGGAACCATGGTGCTGATTTCCCCTGCATAGCATATATTTAAAAACAGCGTCTCAATGATATCATCCTTGTTATGACCGAGTGCCAGCTTATTGCACCCGAGTTCGTCTGCGATTTCAAAAAGACGTTTTCTCCGCAGCCGGGAACACAGAAAACAGGGGTTTTCCCGATTTTCGGAACTGTGTCCCAGAATTCCGTAGTCAGTATGCTCCGTCCGGAGGTTATACCCCATTTTTGCGGAATAGCTTTCAAGCTCATCGCTGAAGCCGCCCTCAAACCCGGGATCAATATGAATTGCAAACAGCTCATAATTAATGGGGACGCGGGAGAGACGTTCATTCAGTATCCACATCAGGGCAAGACTGTCCTTTCCCCCGGAAAGTCCCACCGCGATCCGGTCTCCCCCTGATATCATATCATACCGGTGCAGTGCTTTTCCAACAGCCCTGTTCAGGGATTTATATACATAATTTTTGGGCATCTTTGTCAGTCACCGAGAAAATGCAGGGTGGTGCAGCGAAGCGGGACCCACCAACCGCACAAAGTGGGTTGCGCATCGCAGCAATCACCCAACATCGGGTATTTTAACTGGCCGCTCATTTTGGCTCATCGTCTAAAATCAGCTTCACCTTGCCCGCGGCGATTTCCCGCAAAGCAATGACAATATCTTCATTTTTTGGTGAATTTACCAGATATTCGGAACCTTCACGGATCTGTCTTACTCTCCTTGAAACCATGTGAACCAGCAGAAAGCGATTCGGAACCCGCTTCAGACAATCTTCCACAGTAATACGTGCCACAGCAAAACCTCCTTTTTGTCTTATATCCGGCCATAAGCCGAATGACTACAATATCTCCACTAATTCATAACACCGCTTTCCCCCCGGGGCATGGAGGATGACCTCATCTCCCGGCTCTTTTCCTATCATTGCTTTTCCAAGAGGTGAGGAAATGGAAATACGTCCTTTCTCAATATTGGACTCTTCCGGTCCCACAAGCTGATACTCAATTTCCTCACCAGTGTCGCTATTTTCAAGCATTACCCTGCAACCAAAAACAATACGGTCTTTGGGAAGTTTGTCCGGATCAATTATATCCGCACTGGCCAGTTTGAATTCCAGTTCGCCGATCCGTCCTTCAATAAATCCCTGGCGCTCTTTGGCTGCGTCAAACTCTGCGTTCTCGGAGAGGTCTCCATGGGCACGGGCTTCTTCGATTGCCTTGATATTCTGAGGGCGTTCAACCGATTTCAGATTTCCAAGTTCTTTTTTGAGGCTTTCATATCCCTCTTTTGTAATAGGTGTTCGTTCCAAAACTTTCTGCTCCTGTCAGGCCAGTTATCACTTGTCAATGGCTGATGAGAACTGGACCACTGATCTTTATAAATATTTCTTCGCCAGAATTTCTGCGATCTGAACCGCATTGGTTGCGGCTCCCTTTCTGATGTTGTCGGCAACAATCCACATATTGATGCCGTTCGGAATTGACTCATCATCGCGGATGCGTCCCACCAGAGTCATATCTTGGCCAGCCGCATCCGTCGCAAGGGGGTAAACATTGTTTTCCGGGTCATCCGTTACTTTGATGCCGGGTGCATTTTCAAGAAGAGAAATCACCTCCTTTGCAGAAATATGTTCTTTTGTTTCAATATTGACGGATTCCGAATGTGCATAAAAAACCGGCACACGGACGGTTGTGGCGGTAACGCCGATGCTGTCGTCTTCAAAAATTTTCCTGGTCTCGTTTACCATCTTCATTTCTTCTTTAGTATAACCGTTATCCAAAAATTTGTCAATATGCGGAAGACAGTTGAAAGCAATCCGATGCGGATACACATTCTTCTTATAATCAAGAAAGTTGAGCATGGCCCGGGTCTGGTCAAAAAGCTCGTCAATGGCTTTTTTCCCTGTTCCGGATACCGCCTGATACGTTGACACCACTATCCGCCGGATACCGCATTTATCATAAATGGGCTTGAGCGGAACAACCATCTGGATGGTGGAACAATTCGGGTTCGCGATGATCCCTTTTTTAGTGTGACCTGCGATGGCATGGGGGTTCACTTCCGGGACGATCAGCGGAACATCCGGGTCCATGCGCCATGCGCTTGAATTGTCAACGACCACGCACCCGTCCTTTGCAGCACAGGGCGCAAATTTTTCACTGGTACTGCCGCCAGCCGAGAAAATGGCAATATCAACTCCCTTGAAAGAATCCTCTGTCAGTTCTTCAACAGGGATCATATCTCCTTTGAAACGCAGCTCGCGTCCCACAGATCGCTTGGAAGCGAGGAATTTGAGTGATTTTATCGGGAAATTTCTCTCCTCCAGGCAGGTTATCATCTGATTCCCGACAGCCCCTGTTGCGCCTGCCACGGCCACATTCATCTTTTTTTCAGACATATTCACTCCTTATTATTTTATATCAGTTTCTTCCAGATTCTAAAGGGAAAAATATAAAAAACTTCTATCAGCCAAAGCTGCATAGAAGTTTTAATCAATCAGAAACCTCGGAGGTCTTTTATGAGTTTACAATCACATTCGCTAAAGACCTCCGAGGTTTGGTCAGCCATTTCTGTTTTTCAGTCAGGAATTTTTTTGAATATAGTCTGCAACCAGATCTCCGACTTCACCTGTCGTAAAGCCCATTTTGCCTGCGCCGACATTTTTCAAATCATCCCGCAGAACTTTTATCACAGCGGATTCTATGAAAGAAGCTGCTTTTTCCTCTCCCAATGTTTCAAGCATAAGCTGGGCCGAGGAAATCGCCGCGATGGGATTGATGATCCCCTTTCCGGTGTATTTCGGTGCGGATCCCCCGATAGGCTCGAACATGGAAACCCCGTCAGGATTAATGTTTGCGCCTGCGGCGATCCCCATGCCCCCCTGAATCATCGCGGCCAGATCCGTTATGATGTCGCCGAACATATTGTCCGTGACAATCACATCAAACCATTCCGGATTCTTTACCATCCACATGCATATCGCATCCACATGTGCGTAATCCGTCTCAATATCAGGGTATTCTTTTGCAACCTCATAAAACGCACGCTCCCAGAGATCAAACGCAAAAGTCAGCACATTTGTTTTTCCGCAGAGGGTCAGTTTTTTCCTCCTGTTCCGTTTTCGGCAGTATTCAAACGCGTACCGGAGGCATCTTTCCACACCTTTGCGGGTATTGATGGATTCCTGGACAGCCACCTCATCAGGCGTTCCCCGCTTGAGATATCCGCCCGCGCCCGCGTAAAGACCTTCTGTATTTTCACGCACCACGACAAAATCTATGTCGGCGGGACCTTTATCCTTCAAAGGGGTGTCAACGCCTTCATACAGTTTGACAGGTCTGAGATTGACGTACTGATCAAAGTGGAACCTGAGTTTCAGAAGGATGCCTTTTTCAAGAATTCCCGGTCTGACATCCGGATGGCCGATGGCCCCCAGACAGATCGCATCTGAGGTTGCCAGAGATTCAATGGTTTCATCTGACAGTATCTCTCCGGTTGCCTTGTAATGGTCCCCGCCAAGACGATAATAGGTGAATTTGAAACTGAAACCGCTTATGTCCGCCACAGTTTCAAGAACTTTGACACCTTCCGCAACCACCTCCGGACCAGTGCCATCGCCCGGTATTACAGCAATATTATATTCTTTTGACATAAAAATCATCCACTCGCACAAAAACCGGATTTTTCGGAAAAACTCGGTTTTTCGTTATATAAAAAAATTATAAATTCAGTCCGCAGAATTGATCCCAGGCATCCGGACTTACTTTCCACTTTAAACGACATCCGTTTCCTGCTCTTCTGCCCGGGGTTCGTCTTTCTTTCTTCTGATTTTCTTATGACGCCGTATGGTATTGAACGGACCTGAAATGACATAGACAACACCGATGAAAAACATGGCAATGGATGGTTGAGCCGCAATAAAAATCAATATCAGCACGACCGTGACCAGAACATTGAAATTCATCTTCCGGGACAGTTCCACTTTTTTAAAACTTTCATATTTTATGGTGCTTACCATTAAAAAGGAGAGGGCATAAAGCATAGTCATAAGGAATATCGGATTCACGCTCTCCTGAATATTGAATCTGTAGCAAATCAGAACTGTTACGCAGTTCATGCCAGCTCCCAAAGGTATGGGAAGACCCACAAAATGGGTACTGCTGACCGTGCCCAACTGTGTGTTGAAGCGGGCCAGGCGGAGCGCACCGCACGTCATAAACAGAAACGCGGCAAGCCAGCCGATTCTTCCCAGGGGCCTGAGCGCCCACAGATACATCATCAGGCCGGGCGCAAGGCCAAAAGAGATAAGATCAGCCAGAGAATCGTATTCAACCCCGAATTTGCTCGTGGCGTTGGCTGCTCTGGCAATTCTGCCGTCCAGCATGTCAAACACGCCGGCAATGAGAATAGATATGGCTGCGACCATAAATTTGCCGTCTATGGAAGCGATCACCGAATAGAATCCGAAAAAAATATTCAGCGAAGTACACAAATTCGGCAGAATGTATATTCCCCGGCGCAGCTTCTCTTTTTTAAATTTTCTTCTTTTCATAATTGAACCTCCCCCAGCACAGATGTGCCTGCTTTTACCCTGTCTCCCACATTGACATTCACCTTTGAGTCCGCAGGAAGATAAACATCGAGCCGTGAGCCAAAGCATATCATTCCGAAACGCTGTCCGCGGCTGACATTGTCACCTTCCCTGACTCCGCAAAGAATACGTCTTGCAATCAGACCTGCAATCTGAACTGTGCATATCTTTTTTCCATTCGGGGTTTCGATAAACACAGCGTTGTGTTCATTCTCTGCTGATGCCTTATCCAAGTTTGCAGAAAAAAATTTTCCAGGATAATACCTGATACCCGTTATTGTTCCCTCATGGGGAATACGGTTTACATGAACATTGAACACCGACATGAAAATACTTATTTTCAGACATTCCCCTTCCAGAAACGGGTTGCTGTCCACCATGCCTGCGATAATCACTCTGCCATCAGCGGGGGATACCACAGCCCCGTCCGTTTTTGGGGTAACCCGGTCCGGATCTCTGAAAAATGAGCATATAAAAAGGGTGATGACAAGACTCAGCAATGTCAGGACGGTAAAGTCCGACAGCGCAAATACAGCAGTTACAAAGGCCGCGGCGAATATTAACGGATAGCCGGCTTTTGCAATCGGAAATGCCGTTTGGCTCGGAGGGTCTGGAAAGGAAAAATTGTTCATAATGTATTATCTCTCTGATGATTAAGAAAACAGCTCAAGCTGTTTCCAATTTCTGTTTTTTACACTTGTTTTATAAAAAATAACTTCTTTGCTTATTTTGCCTGCCACTCCTTTCTGTTCAACAAGAGGGCGGAACGGAAGATAGTCTGCATATTCTCCTTCGCAAAAAATAATCTCTCCTTTCCTTTTAATCGTCCATTCAGCCAATTTGTCATAGTTCAGTTTTGCACTGCTGTGGCGGTAGCCCATACCTGAAGGACCCTTGTAAGGGGGGTCAATGAACCATGTGGCTTCCATATCCGGGGATTCCGAATAGTCACCGCTTATGATTTCCCAATGCTTGATCTTGTGAAGATCGGATGCAAAAATTCTTTTGCTGATTTCCCAGTTTCTTGCCAGAACAGGGGTTATCTTTATTGTTTTAAAATGAAATGCCATTTTGGTGACAGCATGAATTATATGTAAGAATTCCGAACTTCTTTCGCCAACTTTCAAATCGGGTAATCTTCTTATTTCATCAACGGTTGCTTCTTCCGTAAGCCATTTCCATATTTCACAAACTTTTTCATCCTTCTCTATCAGAATAATTCTTTTTTTCCAATTAGTTCCATGCAGAGAATAAGCAGCGGAGCCGGCAAAAGGCTCTATAATCACATCATAGTTGGGAGCAGGGTAGTGTCTGATGACCTGTTTTTTTCTTCCGTAGTAATAAAACATCTTTATTTTGCTTTGAAAGAGAGAACTTTCTGATAACGGGAAATATAATTTTCCTGATTCAACAATAAAATCCAGCCTTTCACTTCAAAACCACAACGGATAACAGAATGTTTATTTGTTTTGTACGGACTTTGACCAGTTATACTGATAGGCGAGGATGACCTCCGGAAACCGGAAAAAAGCCTGCTAATATGGATTTCAAGGGCATCAGCAATAACTTGGATATTGAGAAGGCTCACATTTCGTTTCCCCAACTCAATATCACTTATGTAAGTTCTGTCAAGGTTACACCTAAATCCAAGTTCTTCCTGAGAAAATCCGTAACGATTTCTTAAATCACGAATTTTTTTACCGACAAATTTGAGTATATCATTATTATTCTTATCCATGTGAATAAGAATCTCAAAATGTCGACTATAAGTCTATGGACTATAAGTTACATGCACTTTTAAAATGTCAATGTGTTTTTGCATATAACTTTTTGTAATAACTGATTATATGTAAATAATTGTTCTGCTTCAAAATCATTTATATAATAATATATACAAAGTTTGCAGGAATATAATGATCAATCAATTCTGTACCTTTGCCAGACGGGGGATTGCCCGCTTCATCGCAAAGTTATGCCATATCCGGTAACTGTTACCATGTATCCACGGAAAAGTCAACGGTAAATGTTTGTAACAACGGTAAGTTTTATGTCATGCCGAAAAAGGCAGTATTTCAGCCTCTGGTATAACGTATTTGTCAATCCCTCAGGAGCAAAGGTTTGGTTGAATTGTAATTTGTTTTTTGTGATTTGAGAATACCATCTGCCGTAAATGGTACGGTTCAGTACCATCCCCGCTCCTCTATGAAGAAGGCAGCCGGGCCTCGGTTTCGACAAGAATTCTTTTCAGTTCTTTCAGGCTCTTTGTTTCAAGTTCCGCCTGCGAATAAACGGGCTGTCTCAGGATTCGCTGTGCCATCAGGATTCCACCAATCAGGACACCTTCCTTTCTGCCTTTTTTAACGCCTTTTTTAACGCCGATTTTTTCTCCTTTTTCAACGCCGATTTTTTCTCCTTTTTCAACGCCGATGCGCTCGGCAGTGGTGATATACAGCATTTTCTGTCCCTCCTCAAATTTTACGAGTTCTTCATGATATATTTTTTCCAGTTTTACCGGAAGTGCCATAAGCCAGTCAATGAAACGGTAGAGATTTATAATGTCCTGTTTTTTAAAGCCCCGTCTGTAAAGATTTTTGGTCAGTTCAAGTTTCCAGTGCCGCCGGCTTTCCTTGTCTTTTCCGGTCTCCATCGTTTTCAGATGCGCCATGACAACCACGGCAAAGGGACTGTCCGATTTTTCGAGATATTCCCACCGTTCTCTGTAATCCAGAATCTTGACGACAGGAAAATGAAACTCGTTCCGGCATCCCCACAGTTCCTGCGAATATTCGGAAGGACGCCATTTGGGACTTTTATCCGCAAGCACGGCAAGACTCAGCACCGGACGGTTATACAGATCGTGAATCCGGTAATAATAAACCCATACCCTGTGCGGAAAATCTTTTTCCCTGCCCGCCTGAATCTCCGGATGAGCCAGTACCCAGGCCTCTCCGCCGTTCTTTTTCCAGACCTGCACCAGCCTGTCCGCCAGACGTTTTCCCTTTTCCGCCTCGCGGGTTATCTGGCTCATCTCCTTGTCCAGAAGCGTGTAACCCTTTGACCAGTCTATTTTCCTTGCAACCGAAGGAAAGAAAAACCGCATAAACTCTTCAAAATATATGCCCAAAATGTCTTTCCACGGGCTGTCGTAATCATCGCGGAATCCTGCTTTTTTCTTCTTTTTAGTCTTCATTTCTGAATTCCTGCATAATTTTTATAACGGATTTTATGGTTGCGTAAGATTGATCCTTGCAAACCGCTGGCGCACAGGCCATAAGTGTTCATCTGCGTTTATCTGCGATTATCTGCGGTTCATATCGGAAACCACAAAAACCATTAGAACCAGCGATATTCTTCTGAGTTCTCTCTGAGTCCTTCTTTTTTATCCGAGTTCTTAACAACTTGGTTCTTTTGTAAAAATCCTGTAAATTTTCAATCTCTCTGACTACTTTCTGTATCTTTGTCATTTTTCAATGCCTCAATATCTGCAATATCCTGCTTTGAGTTTCTGAAATGTTTCATCCAAATCAGGTCCTCGCGACTTGCAATACATATCAGGCCGTATTCGGTTTCCTCGATAATGGCATTCTCAATTATTTTCTTATGCCTTTCTTCATAGCCGACAAGCAGGTCTATTGTAAGCGAATCTTCCCCTTTGATTTTAGTCAGTCTGTGAAGTGTGATATTTGTGTTTTTAAAGGTCCATGGGACCGCTTCAAATATATATCCCATTTTTCTTAAAATGGATCTGAGATCATCAATATTTTTGGCAAGTATTAAGATATCAATATCTTTCGTATATCTCGGTCGGGTATGAAACGACAATGCAATACCACCTACAACCGCATATCGAATATTTGCCTGGTTCAGCTTTTTTATTACGGAAAAAAATTCATCATAAAAATTCATCGTCTTTCCGACCGGGTTCTTGAAACTTGATGATTGCGTAAAAAAACTGGCTGTTTCATGCTTCGAGATGCAATGAAACTGAAAGCGGCTTTCAGACAGGGAGATCAGCAGAGGCAGGTCAAATTCTCTGAGACAGTCCGTCATTCCGCGTCCGGACAGCGTCAAACTGCCTGAACGCTGAACAGCGGACTTCTGTCAAGTTTCATTCTTCCTGCTTATGTTCATCAAACACGACCCTGCCGCCGACAATGGTAAAAGCCGCCCTGCCTCTCATCTCCCATCCGTCAAAAGGCGTGTTGCGGCTGAGTGAACGGAATTTATCGGCATTCACGATGAATGACGCATCAGGGTCAATGATTGTGATATCCGCAGGTCCGCCGACCTTCAGGCCGCTTTCAAGCCCGAGAATACGAGCCGGATGGACCGACATTTTTTCAACGAGGTCTGTGAAGGTGAGGATTCCTTTTTCAACCAGTTTCAGACTCAGAGGAAGCGAGGTTTCAAGCCCGATGATGCCGTTTGCAGCCCGGTCAAACTCGACATCCTTTTCCATGGAAGAATGGGGCGCGTGATCCGTGACAATCACATCAATGGTCCCGTCGGCAAGTCCTTCAAGAACGGCCTCCCTGTCAGAACGGGAACGCAGGGGAGGATTCATCTTTGCATAAGTGTCATAGTCTTCAAGTGCCTCTTCGGTAAGGGTGAAATAATGCGGTGCGGTTTCTGCGGTGACAGGGACACCTCTTTTCTTCGCCTCTCTTATGGCCCGCACTGATTCCGCTGTGCTGACGTGGGCAATGTGAACCGGGGAGCCGGTCAGTTCGCAAAGTGCGATATCCCGCATGACCATGACACTTTCAGCTGCATTGGGAATGCCCGGAAGGCCCATCCGGGTGGCGACCGCACCTTCGTTCATGACCCCGTCTGCCACAAGCGAAAGCTCCTCGCAGTGAGAAATGAGCGGAACGCCGAAGCCTTTTGCATATTCCAGTGCTTTGCGCATCATCTGAGGGTCCGTGACCGGGCATCCGTCATCTGAAAAAGCAACAGCCCCGGCGTGTTTCAGTTCTCCGTATTCGCACAGATGTTTTCCCTCAAGTCCCCTGCTGATTGCAGCAACCGGCCAGACACGGGCTGCGTTCACCTCATCCGCTCTTTTTAATATATATTCTGTCACCTGTCTGGTATCGTTGACAGGGTTCGTGTTCGGCATGGTGCAGACGGCAGTGAACCCTCCCCGGACTGCGGCCAGGCAGCCTGATTCGATGGTCTCTTTGTATTCATGCCCTGGTTCCCGGAAATGAACATGCATGTCAATCAGTCCGGGGGTCACGATTTTTCCGGAAGCGTCAATAATTTGATGTTCGATGTCTGATGTCTGATGTTCGATGTCTGATGTCTGATGTTCGATGTTCGATGTCTGATGTTCGATGTTCGATGTCTGATGTTCGATGTTCGATGTCTGATGTTCGATGTTTGATGTTTGATGTTTGTCCGTTGTTCCGCCTGCTTTGATTTCAACGATTTTTCCATCCCTGATCAGTATGTCCGCTATGCGGTCTGATCTTCCGGGATCAACAACTCTTCCACCTTTAATCAGCATGTTTTGCACCCCCTGAGACAAGATATAAAAGTGCCATCCGAACCGCAACGCCGTTTGTCACTTGGTCAAGAATAATGGAATAAGGGCCGTCCGCGACATCATGCGAAATTTCCACCCCCCGGTTTATGGGGCCTGGATGCATAATGAGTGCATCCTCCCCGACATGCTTCAGTCTTTCGTATGTCAGCCCGTAAAATCTGGCGTACTCACGTTCTGTCGGAAACAGAAAGCTCTTCTGCCGTTCCTTCTGAATTCTCAGCATCATGATGACATCCGCACCATGAACCGCGTCATCTATATTATAGGTGACAGAAACACCGAGCGTCTCAATTCCTTTCGGGATCATGGTGGGCGGGCCTGCCAAAATAACATCCGCCCCCATTTTCGTAAATCCGATGATATTTGACCGCGCCACCCTGCTGTTGGATATGTCACCGATGATGGCAATACGCAATCCATTGAGCGTTCCCTTGTTTTCCCTGACCGTCATCATATCAAGAAGGGCCTGGGTGGGATGCGCGTGGGTTCCGTCCCCGGCATTGATGACAGAGGCTCTGAGCCTTTTCGCCAGCAGATGCGGAGCACCGGCTGAACTGTGCCGCATCACAATGACATCCGCGTTCATGGCCTCAAGGTTCCGGGCCGTGTCAATCAGCGTTTCCCCTTTGACCATGCTGCTGGTGCTTGCAGATATGGAAATACTGTCCGCACTCAGCCGCTTGGCTGCAATATCAAAAGAGATGCGGGTGCGGGTACTTGGCTCATAAAAAAAAAGAACAATCGTCTTACCCCTTAAAGTGGGAACCTTTTTGATGGGCCTTTCTGAAATCTCCTTCATTTTTTCCGCTGTATCCAATATCAGGGTGATTTCTTCAGCAGAAAGGGATGCCATGTCCAGAATATTTTTTTTCACAAACTGCATAAGTTACCTGTTTAAAACTAATTCATAATTCACCATTCACAATTATTTTAACAACTGCCCCAGCCTTCCCCACCTGACATAATCAAGCGTGGGGCCTGAATTATCCTTGTTCCAGGACCAGTAAATCATAAACGCTTTCCCCCGGACTGCCTGCAAATCAACAAATCCCCAGAATCTGCTGTCATAACTGTGATCCCGGTTGTCACCCATGACAAAAATGGAATGCGGCGGAACGGTTTCAGGGCCGAAATTGTCCCGGGGCTGCATTCCCATGGAAGGAATGATTCGGGAATCCTTATATACAGCATAATCGCCATCAAAGGCTTTTTTGTTGACATAGAGCTGTTTGTCCCGGATTTCAATCACATCCCCTGCAACACCGACCACCCGCTTGATAAAATCCTTTTTGGGGTCTTCCGGAAATATGAACACGACGATATCCTCGCGTTGCGGCTCCTTAAAAGATATGACTGTTTTTTGGGAAAATGGGAGTTTGATCCCATAGATAAATTTGTTTACCAGAATGTGATCTCCGATCTGGAGGGTTTCTTTCATGGAACCCGAGGGAATTTTAAAAGCCTGAACGATAAATGTGCGGATAAATAACGCGAGTATGATTGCCACAACAATGGCTTCGATGTTTTCCCGGAGATTGCTCTTTCCAGGTTTTTTATTCTTTTCCGAAGATTCTTTTGTCTTCAAGTTTTTCTGATCCCTTTCTTTTCTTTGTCAGTTAAAAGTTGGGCACTGGTTCAGTTGAATGGGAATCGTATTAAAATCAGGTGGTTGTCAAAATATGCAAAAAGACTGATAACTGTCTGTTTTCAAACGGTATATGGGCTGATTTTCTTAAAAAATCCCATTCAACTGAACCAGTGCCCGAATGACCAGTCACAACTGATTTCTAAAGTGTGACATGGTTTTTGTCAAGGCATTGTTCAATGTGTCAATCTGCCTCTGAGTGCAATTTTATAATTTCAAGCACAAGTTCTGCTGTACGGACCATGTCATCTGTTCGCACAGATTCCCTTACTGTGTGCATGTCCTGCATTCCTGTTCCGAGTACGCCGGTCATAATTCCCTTTGTAAAAAACACATTGGCATCAGCCCCGCCGCCGCTTATTTTGCTGACCATTTTTCTGCCAAGATTTGCAGCAGCTTCCCGGGCAAGTTTTACAACAGGATGGTCATCAGGAATGTATGTCCGGGAAAAATCACTTTTCACCCGGATATCAGCGCGGGGAAGGTCATCATCAGAAGCAGGCTGGTAATTGTCCACAACCTCCCTGAATGATGAGACAATTGTGTTTGTAACCATGTCCAGTTTCTCTTCATCATGGCTCCGGACTTCCCCTTTCACCGTTACAAAATTCGGCACAATATTCGTGGCAATTCCCCCTTCAATGATGCCGACATTGCAGCTTGTTTCCTGATCAATTCGGCCGATCTCAAGATTGGCAATGGCTTTGCATGCAAGGGAAATGGCATTGATCCCTTTTTCAGGGGCAACGCCTGCATGGGCATCTTTGCCATGAATTTTGAATTCCAGCCGGTTTGCCCCGGGAGCGCGGGTGACAATGCCTTCGGTGTCCGTGGCATCCAGCGCATAGCCGTATTTTGCTGTAATCAGACTGTAATCAAGATTTTTGGCCCCTGCCAGTCCGATTTCCTCACAGACTGTGAATACAAGTTCAATGGGGCCGTGTGGCAGTTTGTTTTCCCGGATAACTTCCATGGTTTCCAGAAGAATGGCAATTGCGCTTTTATCATCGGCACCCAGTATTGTGGTCCCGTCACTTGTGAATACCCCGTCTTTTAATATGGGATTGATTCCCCTGCCCGGTTCCACCGTATCCAGATGTGCATTCAGAAGCAGCGGAGGAGCCGGAGTGTTTCCTTTAAATTTTGCAATAAGATTTCCGGTGTTGCCGCCCACCTTGTCCCCCGCGTTGTCAGTAAATGTTTCTGCACCCCAGGATTCAAGTATTTTCCTGATTTTGTTTGAAATATCAGCTTCATTTTTTGACACGCTGTCAATTTTGACAAGGAACTTGAATGTTTCCGCCAGCCTGTCTTTATTTATCATAAGATAATTTCCTTCCTAAATAAAATGATTGACAAGAGAAAAAATATATTATATGAATTCTTTTTTTAATGAAAGGAAAATCAGGTTTTTTAAAAAAATCGGCAGGGGAAAATTGACAGCCAGTCTGCAAACTGCTGAAATATGCTGAATAATTTGAGACGGTCAGGACAGACTTTGAACTTTGAACTTTTCACTGACTTATACGGAAGTGCACAGCTCACTGGTGGGGCTCCCGGACTTCAAATCCGGTGTGGGGCGCTGAAACCGTCCCGGGTGGGTTCGATTCCCATGCACTTCCGCCATTTGCTTCAATATGTTCCGCCTCATTCCCCCAGCAAATTCCTGATCTGAGTCACTCTGTCTTTTGCCCCGATTCCAACAGATATTGTCCTTAAAAACTGCCATTTTTGGCACCGAAGAAGGCCTGAAGGCAGGACATCAGACTCTGGGAGAACATTATGAATATTGAAATTTCAAACCCTCATGACCGATTCTTCAAGAAACTGTTTTCCCGCAAGAATGTGGGCAGGAATTTTTTTCTCAATTACCTGCCGCGGGATGTGGTCAGTCTTCTTGACCTGGACTCTTCGGAACTGACCAAAGACTCTTTTGTGGATCAGGAACTCGGGGAATATTTTTCGGATACGATTTACAAAGTACGCCTGAAAGAAGGCGGAAAAGCTCATGTTTACATCCTGCTGGAACACAAGAGCTATTCCGATCCCCTGGCAGGATTTCAGATACTGTGTTACATGGTCAGGATATGGGAAAGTGTTGTCAGAAAGCACAGGGAAGAAAAAAAAGCCGCAAGAAAGAACAGGGAGAAAAGAAGGAAAACCGGGAAGGACAGATCGCCATTCCGTCTTCCGCTTGTCATTCCCATACTCATCTGTCACGGAAGGTCAGAATGGAATGTCCCGGCGGATTTCAGCTCGCTGTTTGACACACGCCCGGAACTGGAGGCTCACACCCCTGATTTCAGTTATCTGCTGTGCGATCTTTCCCGCCACAGCGATGATGAGATAAAGGGAACAGTTCTTTTAAGGGTGGGCATGCTTGTGATGAAACACATTTTCAGTGATGACCTGGCGGAGCGGCTTCCGGAAATTCTGGAGCTTCTGCGGGAACTTTCAGACAGACGCACCGGCCTTGAATTTCTGAGGACAATTGTGATATATCTGGCTCATGGCACGGATAAAATTGGCAAGGAGGAACTGGGGAAATCCGTGCGGTCGGCTTTCCCCGAAAGAGGAGGTGAACTCATGGCAACTGTTGCGGAACAATGGTTTCAGGAAGGAAAGACCGAAGGAAAGGCCGAAGGAAAGGCTGAGGGAAAGGCCGAAGGAAAGCTGATCGGTAAGATTCTGCTGGCTCAACGGATATTGAGGCAGACAGTTTATTCCCAGAATGAGCTTGATGAAAAAAGTCATGATGAACTGAAAAAAATTTTTTCCGAACTCGAAAGCAAATTGTTGGTATGATCGGCTCCCGGGGATAGACAAATCCGCCTGTAATGCCTGGGATTCAGCAATCCCAGGCGAACAGGAACCCCCTGACCCTGACCTCTATGGAACCTCCACAGAATCAAAAACCCGCCCGATAATCTCATCAGTTGTGATATCTTCGGCCTCGGCCTCATACGTCAGGATGATTCTGTGGCGCAGAACATCCGGGGCAACTGTTTTCACATCCTGAGGCGTCATGTATGCTCTTCCCTGAAGAAAGGCATACGCTCTGGCAACCAGACTCAGAAAGATTGTTGCTCTCGGTGAAGCCCCGAACTGGATATAATCGGAAATATCAATCTGACACTCCTCGGGGGTTCGGGTGGCAAAGACCAGATCAACAATATAATCTTTGAGCTTTTCATCCACATAAATATCCCTGATCAGGGATACAATTTCATTGAGCTGATCCGTATCAAGTATCTGTTCCACCTTGGACGAGTTTTCAAATCCCACGCGGTTCATGATCTCTTTTTCCTGAGCCTTGTCCGGATAATCAATGATCAGCTTGAGCATAAAACGGTCCACCTGAGCTTCCGGAAGAGGATAGGTTCCCTCCTGCTCAATGGGATTCTGCGTTGCCAGGACAAGGAAGGGGTCAGAAAGCGGAAAAGTGGTTCCACCGATGGTGACCTGCTGCTCCTGCATGGCTTCCAAAAGTGCGGATTGCACCTTGGACGGCGCACGGTTGATCTCATCCGCAAGAATGATATTATGGAAAATTGGGCCTTTTTTTATGGTGAAATCCCCTGTTTTAGGCTGATATATTTCTGTTCCGATAAGATCGGCCGGCAACAGATCCGGCGTGAACTGAATCCGCTTGAAATCTGCATGAACTGTCGCTGCAAGAGCGTTGACAGCACTTGTTTTGGCCAGCCCCGGGACCCCTTCGATAAGTATATGGCCTTTTGTGAAAAGCCCGATAAGCAGTCCGTCAATCAAATCCCGCTGTCCTACAAGAATCTTTCCGATTTCCTTTCTGACACTGCTGATGAGCAGGTGCTTTTCCTCAATTTTTTCTTTTAATTCTTCAACCGCCAAATTGCCCCCGACATTTTTTTCTTTTAATTCTTCAACCACCAAATTGCCCCCGACATTTTTTTGTACTGTTACCGACGGATCCGCCTGTATTTCCTTTAAATTCGATAATATTTTCATAAAGTCCTAAATGGAACATAGCTGTTTGATTTGAGAAGTTGAAAAAAAAAGTTGAAAGTTGAAAGCAAAACCTTGTGGAATTTTTCACTTTTTTCAACTTTTTCGCTTTCAACTTTTTCGCTTTCAATTTTTTCACTTTCAACTTTTCAACTTAATATTGGAAAAAATAAAATTAAGAAATGAATCTGAATTGTCAAGATGTGGATGATTTCAACTGTTTTCCAAAATTCAGTTGAAAAAAATAATTAAGATGATATAGTAGTCAATATCTGTTCAAAAGAAGTCATCGCAAAATGCTTTTTATTCAGAGTGCAAGATCGGCTTGCACATGAAGACTTCCGGAGCTTTTCAAAACCTGCCCGGAGATAAATGATGAAAAATGATGAAATTCCCATGAGGGAGCAGATCGAAGATATATTTCAGGATATCGGCGGATTTACCTGGGAACAGGCAGAAACCTGGGTAGGTTTTTGCAGTGCTGTGGGCATGGAACCGTTACCCTTTCTTAAAGTGATGCTGAATAATATCTGTGAAGTCAAATTGACATCTGATGGCAAAAAAGTCCCTTCCCGCGCTGACCGTCCTGAATTATGGGGCATTCTCAAGGGACGCCGGACGCATTTCAAACTGATCGGACCTGTATAGGGCAGTCCACAGCCTTTGAAATATAACATTCTGAAGCTATAAACAAAAATTGCACACTAAATTATATACTATGGAACCGGGAAATGTTGTTGAATATATTGACCGCCAGAAAATTATATGCGCGGTTGTTCTGGAAATTAAGAAACAAAGGCTGAGACTCCTCTCCGAAAACAACCGTGAAGTGAAACTTTCAGAGGGCCGTCTGTCCCATAAATGCAATATATGTCTTGACCTTTCCATGAGCAGGGACAGGCTGATTGAATCCCTGAAGGATATTGTGAACACGCGCAATACATTGACCAGTCAGATTGATATCAGGGAACTGTGGGAAGTTCTGAATACCGAACAGGAATGGATTGACCTTGCCACAATGACTGAATTCTGTTTTCCGGACAACCCCTCTGGAGATCACGAATCTGCAGTTGTCAGGACATTTTTTTTTGACAGACTGTATTTTAAGTTCAGCCCGGACCGCTTTTTCCCAAATTCGGAAGAACGGGTGGAACAAATTGAAGCTGAGGTTAGGGAAGCCGCCCGTAAAAGCAGAATTATCGAAGAGGGATCGAATTGGCTCAGACATATCCTGAATGCTGACGACATGTCTTCCCCCAGAGATAAAATTCCTCTTGAATCCGATCAGAAGTCGGAATTCACAGAAATCATCAAATCTGTTTATCTGTTTGAGAAGGAAAGCAGGCACTATGCCCTGGGCAAGGCAATGCTTGACAAAGCCGGGATCAAACTCGGTGACACGCTGTTCCAGGTGCTTGTGAAACTGGATGTGTGGAATCAGGATGAAAACATAGACCTGTATCATTATGAAGTCCCGATTTCTTTTTCTGATGCAATAACAGGACATACAGCAGAACTGGTTGAGGGATTCCGGCGCGACATTATGCAGATATCCCGTGAAAACAGTCGGAGGGATCTGACAGACCTTCCGCTGATGACCATTGACGGACAGTCAACACTTGATTTTGACGACGCACTGAGCATTGAGGACAAAGGGGATCATTTTTGTCTGGGGGTTCATATTGCCGATGTGGGCCATTTTGTAAGAAAGGGCGATATTCTTGACCGGGAAGCCATTGTCCGCGGAAGTTCCATTTACATGCCCGATCAGAAAATCCCCATGCTTCCGCCCTCCCTGTCCGAAGATATTTGCAGCCTCAAAGTCGGGGAACTGCGCCCTGCCATCAGCACGATGGTAAAACTGAACCTGTCTTTTGAAATTATTGATTATGAAATTTTCCCGAGTCTTATCAGCGTGAAGCAGCAACTGACCTATCATGATGTCAATATGGTTGCAGAAGAGGACAAAGACATCATCATTCTTCATAATATCGCCAAAAAATTCCGTCAGAAAAGGCTGTCGGACGGTGCAGTTCAAATCTCTCTGCCGGACATCAATATCTGGCTGGACGAGAATGGCGAGCTGGTGATCAACAGAACCATAAGGGAAACCCCCGGAAGAATGCTGGTTTCGGAAGCCATGATCATGGCCAACTGGCTTATGGCCGAATTTTTGGCAAAACACGGACTTTCTGCAATTTACAGATCCCAGCCGGGGCCGAAAGATCGGCTGTATAAGGAAGATGAGGGAACCCTTTTTCAGAACTGGATGCAGCGCAGATTACTGAGCCGTTTTGTGCTGAACTATAATCCGGAACGCCATTCAGGGCTTGGTCTGAACGCTTATGTGACTGCGACATCTCCCATTCGCAAATATTCGGATCTTATCACCCAGCGGCAGATACGGTCCGTGTTCGGGTTGGAATCCCCTTCCTCACCCGAAGAGGTCGAACATACCATCCATCTGCTTGAACAGCCCATGAGCTATGTGTCAAGGGTTCAGTTCCGGCGCAAGCGATACTGGATGCTGAAATATCTCGAAGGCAGAATTGGGAAAAAAGAAGATGTCATCATACTGAATAAAAGAAGAAATGAGTACGTTGCGCTTCTTATGGAATATATGCTGGAATGCATGCTCCCCCTGTCGGCCGGCCCCAATTTAAAACCCGAGGACATCGTTCAGGTGACAATACAGCACGTCAATGCAAGAAAAGATACGCTTTCCGTGTATTTTTAATCTGAACAAGAATAAGATTAAGAGCAACCCGGGTGTCAGACTTCCGAAGTTTCAGAAACTTCGGAAGTCCGGGCAGGAAAGGTTATTCGGCAGGTTCGGGGGCTGCATCAACTGCTTTTGAAGCTTCAGTCTGTTTTGCTTCAAACGCTTTCACCAAATTGCTGACCACTTCAATTTTACCTTTTATCAAATCACCCTGACTGCCTGAGGCTTCAAGCCCGAGCAAATTGGCCTTCTCAAGCTTATCCGCCTTATTGAGACAGCTCAGTGCCTCCTGGAAACCAGCCATGCTTCCTTTGCTTGCGAAAATATCCGCCTTGCTCATCAGAACGATCACGTCAATCTTCTTCAAACGGGAATAGGCATCGCGGATATTCCCTCTGGTCCCATAAGAAATGGCTTTGTTCAGATATGCCTTCATTTTTTTAATATCAGGCATACCCGGTGCATTCCAGAGCGCATCTGCTTTTTTAATATAATAGCTAAACACAAAAGGATACACTTCATCTCTGGAATAAACAGATTTGACAGATTCCGGAGCCTGAATACCGGGCAGGGCCATAAGCAATTCCGTATCAGTGGGGGAAAAACTGCCTTGCCATACCTCAACACCGCTGTCCCCGGCTTTAAGATAATATTTGGAGGCATTTGAGAAACTCGCAAAGAGAATGATTGCAATCACAACGGCAAAGGCCGCGGCAGAATATTTCATTGTTGTTTCCATATAGTCTTTTCCTTTCTTTTTCATTGGTAATTTATTCACAGGCACTTTTGACACAAGTTCCTGTTTTTTTGCAGGAAGAGGATTTTCTGCATCCTCCTTCTTTTTAATTTCATCCGATTTTACAGCCTTTTTGGCTGTATCCTGTGCCCCGTTCAGCTTTTCTTCAGGTTTATCCTCCTTTTCAACTGTATTTTCAATATGTACCGGCTTTTTTTCAAGACCGGCACCCTTTTCAGCAGGCTCCGATTCTTTATCAGGAACACCTGTTGCAGGAAAGGATTTGAAATCAAAGGTCTGAAGCAGCAGTTCCCTGAGCCGGGCCGCCTCACCCTCATCCGACACAAACCGCGGGGCTGAAAAATTTTCCAGATATTTTTCATCCCGCGGCACTTTGTAAAGCGTTTCCGGTGTGCGGGTTTCAAATTTTTTCAGGATAAGCTCCTTCACGCTCGCCGATTTCTTTTTTGCCCCGGGAGATTTCTTGGCGCGAGTCCCCGTTTTTGCCTTGGCTTTGGCAGGGCTGGCTTTGGCCTTACTTTTTTTTCCCATAAAAAAAACCCCTCTGATTTTATAAATTGCACAAAGCAAATAACTCGTCAGTCGTAAGTTCTTGCAACTAATTGAAATCACTGACACAGACACTTTTCCGATCAGTATGTGCTATTCAATAATTTCAATCATTTACGGAGTTGCTCTCATTTTTTCTTTTTGAGCTTTTCGCTGACGAGCAAATAAGGTCAGAAGCAGAAAAAACAACTTGCCTGGAGGTAGAATATTCCTACCCCGGAATACTGTTTCCACCCCATTGACTTTTTCTTCTGTCTTATGATGAAATAAACAGAATAAAAAATGACACAAATCAGGAAAACAGCATGAACCTCTTTCATAAATATTCGGGACCGGAATCCCGTGACAAAACAGAATTCACAAAAGCAGCTGCCGCCTCTTAATCAGCGTTTACAGCTCAACACGCCCTCGGTGTGAAGTAATAATGGGGAGTTGAGCAGATACCCGATCCTTATAGAGTTTCATATATAAGATCATGTCATTTTTGTAAACATTTTTTTATCGGTTGTGAGCGAAAAACTCGACAGTGGAAGCAGAGACGTGCTGAAATGAAATTTCAGCATTTTTTACAGTGCCCGTGCTGAAATTTCGGCACGGGTCTTTATTTCGGCTATTTCAGCAAGTTGCTGTCTCTGAATCCGGATTTGATCCTGTCAGTCCTTAATAAGTACCCGGATAAGTTTTGCGGATTTTTCCTGGGAAAACAAACCGCGGATGGCGCATACCGTCTGCGTTTATCTGCGGTTCACAATGTCTGATCCATGATGCAAATGCCTGAAAATATATGGCGGGTATGTAATCCTGTGAATCATGTTTATTTTTTGGCATATTTTTTGCATACGGGCCGGACGATATCTGCTTGAGGAACTGCTTTCAAAATTTTGAAAAAATAATTTGGAAAAGGAGACGCTGTCTGGTAAATAAAATTTGTGTCATTCCACGTTTACTGTATATGAAGGTGGGCTACATTGCATCCACCTTACATTCCCGCGTTTATTGTATGTGAAGGCAGTTCCGCTGCGTTGCACCACATTCCGCGTTTTCATGTCAGCGGCATTTTCTGGACTGCCCTATGTCACTGAATAATTTCAGATAGTTGCGGACAGACTTTCACTTTCAGCTTTTCGTTGCAGAACAAATAATAAGGCAAGGCAAACTGTGATTATGGTCACTTTTTTTCAGAATTTTTTCAAGCTCCCCTGCCTGAAAAAATTCCCACTTAAAAATTCCAATGTTTCGTTTTCCCTGAACAGACTGACCAGAGGAGTGGACAACATCCGGTATGATGTCCGTCTCAGCCCGGATTTCTGCAAAGCGGTCAGCAAAATTGTTGTTCAGGTGATTGCCGCGCATACGCAGTCTGAAGAAATTCCGAATTTGGACAGGGCCTCAAGCTTGAGCAGGGAAAGAGATGAGTTCAAACGGCTTTGCTGTGAAATAATGACGAATGCAGTCAACAAGGCAAAACTGCGCCGTGATATCCAGATTGATTATCTGCTCCAGACGGCAATTGTCAAAGTGCTGCTGGAGGAGATCCGAAGCCAGTATGAAAAACTGGTTATGCATATCAAGAATGTCATACGGGAAAATGAAATTTCACGCAATCAGGAGGGGGTCATACAATTCAAAAAAGAGCTGTCCGATATAATGGAGAACAGGAAAGCAATTTTACACAAAGTGGGCAGCGAGTTGTTTCAATACCTGATAGAGGTTCAGAATGAAAAATTAAAGGAAATGCGTGAGTCAAATTTTGGAGATAAGGCCGTTCTTCCTGATCATATCTTTTCCAACCCGATACTTCATGCGGAAGACCTGTCCGACGGCTTTTTCATGCTCAATGAATATGACATACTGCTGGGCCGGCGTGTTGAGGACCCTGACCGATATGATACCCTGGTTTCCTTTATCAGGGACATCCTGATTCAGATTGACGAGAAAAACGCCCCAAAACAGCATGCCGAAGAAAATGTCAGCCTGGAAAACGGGGAAGATGTGGCTGAACATCAGGAAACAGACGCATGGATGAGTCACACTGACAATGTATGTATTCTGCTCGACTGTTTTGAGTCCGGAGAGCAATGCAGGCGTCTGAAGAAACAGAAAGGTGACAAAGGCAAGATTTCGGTGATCAGAAATCGTGCCAAAGATCAGCGGAAGCTCCTGAGTTTTTTTTACAGAAAATTCAGAAAAAAGAAACTGACAGAAAGAATTGTCGCTGTTTATGAAATGCAGTCTGTCTATCTCCAATACTGCCCGCCGCTGGTTCCCCAACTGGTTTTACAATATCTCCTTGTGCCGAAATCAAGGAAAACGATTGCAAACCGCCTGAAAAAGTTGAAACTCTATTACGGCAAGTCCTTTTCCCTGAGACCACTCAGGAAACTGATAATGAAACTGGATCAGGTGAGTACGAAAGCCAGAAAAGCTTACCTGATACGATTCCTCAACGGGTTTGTCCGCTATCACAGGGATTTTCAGAATTTCAAAATGCTTAAAGAAGCCATGGACAGTGTGAACTTGGCAACAAAGGAAAAAATTCTTGATCTTTCCCGTGCAAACAACACCCTGTATGAGTTTCTGTTATCCCATGAAACTGACGCGGAGGAAAAACCGGTTATCAGCCATGCCATTATCAAAGCGGATGTCCGGGGTTCCACTGATATTGTCCACAAAATGAAGGAGAGAGGGCTGAACCCCGCGACGTACTTCAGCCTGAATTTTTTTGATCCCATCACAGACATTTTGTCCGAATATGAGGCCAACAAAGTGTGTATTGAGGGAGATGCGTATATTCTGTCAATCTATGAGCGGGAAAATACCCCGGAAGGGTGGTACAGTGTGGCGCGGGCCTGCGGCCTTGCGATCAGCATGCTTTCTGTCATACGGAGATACAATGCGAAAAACAAAAAACATCAGCTTCCCATGCTGGAACTCGGAATAGGCATCACCTATCGCAGCAATGCCCCCACAATTTTTTTTGACGGCGACAGCCAGATTATGATCTCATCAGCCATCAATCTGGCAGACCGTCTGTCCGGATGCTCCAAGTCTGTCCGCAAAAAAATGGCCGGAAACAAAGAGCCGTTCAATCTCTATGTGTTCCAGACTGAATCCGATACAGATGTGGCAGCCACGGCTGATGATCTGTCCCTCCGATATAATGTGAACGGAATTGAATTGAATGACTTTGCTTTTAAAAAGCTGTCAGAAGAAATTGATCTGAGGGTTGTAAAGGCAAATATCCAAAAAAAAAGGCAGACCTTTTATATCGGGAAATTTCCCACAGTGACTGGCATTTATCAGACCCTGATCATCCGGGAAGACCACATCCCCAAAGTTGATCCTGACAGTCTGGACGTTATAGATTCAAGTTGCCGGAAATACTATGAAGTTTGTGCCAACCCCAAACTCTGCGAATATGTGAAAAAAATAAAACCGCCCGTTATCCGTTCCTGAGCGACAGTGATCAGCCAATCCGTGCAGATGCCGCTCCCTATCTGCACGGATCAGCGATAAGCAAAGGATTTCAGGCATTCCGTAATCCATGCTTATCGCTGATCCGTGTAATCAGGAAATATTGTATGTCTTAATTTTGCTTAAAAGAGAGGGATGGCTGATTTCAAGCAGCTGGGTTGCCTTGGTCCGATTGCCGCGTGTCGCAATAAGCGCCTTGGTGATCATTTTCTTTTCCAGGAGCTTCTGAGCTGCTTTCAGAGAATACCCGTCAAGAATGCCCTCAGCATCCTCCTCCGATGCCCCCATCTGGGGAAACGTATCCTTCCTGAGAATCGGTTCCTCAGCAAGCACAACCGCCCTTTCAATGGCATTTTCCAATTCTCTCACATTTCCAGGCCATCTGTGTTTCAGCAAAGAGGACATGGCATCCGGTGCGATGCCTTTGACATCTTTATACATTGTTTTCTTAAATTTTCTGATGAAATGCTGACATAAAAGGGGAATATCCTCAGACCGCTCTCTGAGCGACGGCAAAGAGATGGGCAGCACATTCAGCCTGTAGAAGAGATCCTGACGAAAACGGCCTTTCCTGACCTCTCTCTCCAGATTTTTGGCTGTGGCCGCGATGACCCGGACATCAATTTTCTTTGTTCTTGAATCACCGACCGGCCTGACTTCATTTTCCTGCAACACCCGCAGAAATTTTATCTGAAGCTGGAGAGGCATCTCTCCGATTTCATCAAGAAGAATCGTTCCGCGGTCTGCTTCTTCAAAAAGTCCTTTTTTATTTCTGTCAGCACCGGTAAAAGCACCTTTTTTATACCCGAAAAATTCGCTTTCAAGCAGGGCTTCAGGAATTCCGCCGCAGTTCACAGGAATAAAAGGCATGCCTGATCTTTCCCCGGCAAAATGTATGCCTCTCGCAACCAGTTCTTTGCCGGTTCCGCTTTCCCCGGTAATTAACACAGTTGTACGATATTGTGCGGCCTTCTGTGCCAGATTGAAAACAGACTTCATGGCCCCGCTTTTGGCCACCATATTGCCGAACTTGTACTTCCCCTCAATTTCCTTAATCCGCTCTTTCAGCCAGAGGTTCTCTTTTTTCAGATTTTCCCGTTCCTCGGCCTTTTTAAGAGCAAGACAGACCTCATCGGTTTTAAACGGCTTTGAAATATAATCATAAGCACCCAGCTTCATTGCATCAAGGGCTGTGTCAATGGTTCCGTAAGCGGACATCACGATGACCGTTGTTGTCTCCAGCCTGTCCTTGGCAGACTTTAAAAACTCCATTCCCCCCATCCGGGGCATTTTAAGATCACATAAAATAAAATCATACTGTGTCTTACCAATCTTACGCAAGCCTTCATGCCCGTCAGATGCCGTATCTATGACATATCCGAATCTTCTGAGCAACGCGGTCAGCATGTGGCGCATATTCTCTTCATCGTCAATGATAAGCAGATGTTTTTGAAAAGACTGAGTGTCTGCCAGGGTTTTATTGTCCATTATATGTTGTCCGTTGTCTGTTATATTCACGAGCCAGGAAAGGAGTGCTGAAATGAAATTTCATTTCAGCACTCCCCCCTCCGGTGCTAAAATTTCATTTCAGCACTCCTCTCCGGTGCTAAAATTTCATTTCAGCACTCCCCTCCGGTGCTAAAATTTCATTTCAGCACTCCCCTCCGGTGCTAAAATTTCAT
>JAOZLU010000971.1 GCA_029934695.1 Desulfobacterales bacterium
TTTGACAGGATCGGCTGACATACCCGATTCAAAAAAATGTAGGGTGGGTGAAGCGAAGCGGAACCCACCAGTTGCAGGAAAGTGGTATTTTATTTGAAAGACATTTTATATCTACAAGAAAAACAATAAAGAAGAAAAGGAAGAATCATTGGAGTCGTTCAAATTCATCGAAAATACGGATCCTGAAATTGCAAAAGCCATTGCCAGCGAGTTTGAGAGGCAGAAAAACACCTTGGAGCTTATCGCATCGGAAAATATTGCGAGTCCCGCTGTCATGGCTGTCCAGGGGAGTGTGCTGACCAACAAATATGCCGAAGGATATCCGGATAAGCGGTATTATGGCGGGTGTGAGTATGTGGATGTGGCTGAAAAACTGGCCATCAGCAGGGCCAAAGAACTGTTCAATGCCGCTTATGTCAATGTTCAGCCCCATTCGGGGTCCCAGGCCAATATGGCAGTTTACTTTGCCCTGATAAATCCGGGAGATACAGTTCTCGGCATGGACCTGTCCCACGGCGGACATCTGACCCACGGAAGCCCGGCCAGTTTTTCGGGAAAGCTTTACAATTTTATTCATTATGGTGTCCGAAAAGATACCGGAACCATTGACTATGAGGAACTGGTCCGCCTCGCTGAAAAACACAGGCCAAAGATGATTGTCGCCGGAGCGAGTGCTTACCCGCGCATCCTTGATTTTGAAGCATTTGGTAAAATTGCCAAATCGGTAAATGCTTACTTGATGGTGGATATGGCGCACATTGCCGGTTTGGTGGCCGCAGGAGTTCATCCGTCTCCGGTTCCGTTTGCGGATGTTGTCACCTCTACGACCCATAAAACCCTGAGAGGCCCACGGGGTGGCCTGATTCTGGCAAAATCAGATTTCAGCAAAAAACTGAACAGCCAGATATTTCCTGGTATTCAGGGCGGCCCACTTATGCATGTTGTTGCCGCGAAAGCCCTGGCTTTCAAAGAGGCCCTCGGGGAATCGTTCAGAGCGTATCAGATGAATATTGTTGAAAATGCAAAGGCCCTTGCAGGGCATCTGATGGACAATGGCATCAGGCTTGTCTCGGGCGGTACGGATAACCATATAATACTTGCGGATATGAGGGAACTCAATATCACCGGAAAGGACGCTGAAAAGGTTCTGGGCTGTGCGGGTATTACCGTCAATAAGAATTCTATCCCGTTTGAAACCCAAAGCCCCTTCATAACAAGCGGTATCCGTCTTGGGACGCCTGCGCTTACCACAAGAGGCATGGGAACCTCGGAAATGGCGATCATTGGCAAGCTTATTGTTGATGTTCTCAAGAATCATAATGACGACCGTGTGACCGAGAAGGCAAAGACAAAGGTTCATGAGCTTTGCGAAGCGTTTCCGATTTACCGTGAGATGGATGAAAACTAAATCCAGGCCCACGCCCGTTTCGGTCATGCCCATGCTCGTTTCGGTCACGCCAGCCCATGCTCGTTTCGGTCACGCATGCTCGTTTCGGATTGGCAAATCCGAAACATCTGTCGGATTTGTCAATCCGGCATGAGCAGAGAAGGGAGAAGCTGTCTGCCGGATTTGCTTAAAGATTTCCTGATTATAACGGATTTGGGGGGATGCTTTTTAATAACCGCAGAGATGCCCGCACCGGGGAATGGGCCGACGTGGAAATTCAGGTGGCCCACGATGCTGACTATGCCGCCCGTTCCAAGTTTTATCTTGCGGGAATGTACAGAGACCAGCTCAAGAAGAGCAGCTGGAAAAAAGCATGGGCTGTGGTATGACAGAGTGTCTGACATATAACATTTCTGTCACTCCAGCCCATGCTCGTTTCGGATTGGCAAATCCGAAACATCTGCCGGATTTGGC
>JAOZLU010000373.1 GCA_029934695.1 Desulfobacterales bacterium
ATTTATTTGTTATTTGATGCTTGGGATTTGGGATTTATTTGTTATTTGATGCTTGAACACACTGCATATATTTCCATAGGCTCCAATATCGGAAACAAGCTTTTAAACTGTCAGAACAGCATTGTCGCGCTGACAGAATCCGGCAAAGCTGTTTTGAAGGGCCAGTCACTATTTTATATGACCGAGCCGGTTGATTACACGGATCAGGACTGGTTCATAAATGCTGTGATAAAAGTTGAAACCTCTTTTGAGCCTTTTGCACTTTTGGATGCGCTCAAATTCATTGAACGCGATGCCGGACGCACTGATGAAACAGTAAGGTTCGGGCCTCGGATTCTTGATATGGATATTGTCCTGTACGATGATGTGATCATCAATGCCCCCGGGCTGTCCGTGCCGCATCCCAGGATGCATAAAAGACGTTTTGTTTTAAAGCCACTTTGTGATATAGATCCGGCAATGGTTCATCCTGTTTTTAAAAAGGATATGCAATATTTGTTGAACAACCTTGATGACAACGAGCAAAGGATATCTCAATATTAATGCGATTCTTAATATTTATCGGACTGACCTATTTGGGTTACAGAGCACTCAAATCCTGGGTGGTGAAATATATATCATCAATAAACGCAATCCATGGGCAGGGGCGAACTGAAATTGACGATATAATGATTCAGGATCCTTTTTGTGAAGTGTATTTCCCAAAACGGGAAGGGACTCATCTGAGCATTGAGGGGAATGATTTATATTTTTGCAGCCCGGAATGCAGAGACAAGTTCATTGCACAGGGGTCAGGGGTCAGGGGGTAGAGGTCAGGGGTTTTGTGCAACCCCGTCCGGCAACGGTGCCGGCAACAGTTCAAAACATCCGGACGGGGTTGCAAACCCCGTCCGGCAAAGAGCAAAACTTTTTACTTTCAACTTTTTTCACTGAAGCAGGAGAATTTTGATGAAGTTTTTTATAGACACGGCCAATATTGCTGAAATAAAGGAGGCCCACGCCATGGGCATGGTTGACGGTGTGACAACCAATCCTTCGCTCATTTCAAAAGAAGGCCGGGATTTTAAAGAGATTATAAAAGAGATTTGTGAGATCGTGGATGGTCCCATCAGTGCTGAGGTGATTGCTCTGGATACAGAAGGCATGGTCAGAGAGGCCCGCGATCTGGCAAAGATTCATGACAATATTGTCATAAAGATTCCCATGACAACGGACGGTTTAAAGGCAACCCGCCAACTGACGGAAGAGGGGATCAACACAAACGTGACGCTGATATTCTCGCCGCTTCAGGCACTGATGGCGGCAAAGGCCGGGGCTGCTTATGTCAGTCCTTTTGTGGGGCGTCTGGATGACATCTCCCACGATGGCCTTATTCTGGTGGAGCAGATCGTTGAAATTTATGTAAATTATGAGTTTGACACAGAAATCATTGTCGCAAGTGTCCGCAATCCGCTCCATGTTCTTGAATCGGCCAGACTGGGTGCCCATATTGCCACCATTCCTTTCAATGTGCTTGCCAAACTGGCTGCCCATCCGCTGACAGATAAGGGAATCAAAGCTTTTATGGATGACTGGAATAAAATGAAGAAATAGAAGTTTCTCAGCAGTTATAATTTCTCTCAACATTTTGAAATGACTGACACCGATATTTTCCGGCACAGACATTCATACTTTCAACCTTTCATTTTGAACTTTTTACTTTAAACGAACCTGAGCCCTGACCAATAAAATGCCTCCCATATTTCCAGATGGAAAAATAATGAAAGTGCTGAGTCACCCCAACACCCTGACGCTGTTTCGTATGATAGCGGCTCCGGGAATTGTGATTCTGCTTTTGTTTCCGACCAGCAAATTCTGCACATTTTCCGCGGCCCTTCTGTTCAGTGCCGCAGCCATCACAGATTATCTGGACGGCTATTATGCAAGACTCAGGGGCCTTGTTTCCAATTTTGGGAAGATCATGGACCCGCTTGCGGACAAACTTCTGGTTTCTTCTGCTTTTATCATGATGGCTTCCCATGACTGGATACCGGGTTGGATAGTCTGTATTATTATTGGCCGTGACCTTTCCATAACCGGACTGCGCAGTATTGTTGTTGAAAGCGGGGAGGATGTTTCAGCATCTGCTCTGGGAAAATACAAGACAGGATTTCAGATTGCCGCTATCATTCCACTCTTGTTTCATTTCCCATATTTTGGAATCAACTTTCATGCTATCGGAATCTTTTTTTTGTGGGGCGCACTGATATTCACCTTGTGGTCCGGGGCTGACTATCTGATAAAGTTCAGAAAACTTCTTTAAAAAAAATAATTTATTTTTTTGTTGACAAAAGGAAAATAAAAAGTTAAAACTGTTTTTCATTGAGCGGGAATAACTCAGTGGTAGAGTGCGACCTTGCCAAGGTCGAAGTCGCGGGTTCAAATCCCGTTTCCCGCTCCATTTTTTTTGGCGGCATAGCCAAGTGGTAAGGCAGCGGTCTGCAAAACCGCTATTCACCAGTTCAAATCTGGTTGCCGCCTCCATTTTTTCGGTGTTCATTTTTGTATCCGTCGCATACATATCCGCATGAGCAGAATAATCAGCGCAACACTTAGGCAGGCAACAGCAAAAAAATCTCCAAACTGCGTGTATAAGGTTTTTTCGCTTAATACAGGCACGGATCGGGTGACGACAGCATCCTGAAAAAGATGGGTCTGGGCGATAACCCTGCCAACCGGGTCTATAAATCCGCTGATCCCTGTATTTGCTGACCTTACCAGGGAACGCCTGTTTTCCACTGCTCTGAACACTGTCATGGAAAAATGCTGATACGGCGCGCTGGTTGTGCCATACCATGCGTCATTGGTGATGTTGATCAGCAGATTTGCATTATTTCTCGCCATCTTACGGGAGAGATTTGAAAAAATAATTTCATAACAGATTTGTACCCCCAGGCTGTAATTCCCCAACTGAATGGTCTTCCCTTCTGTTCCAGGCGTGAAATCTCCCACATGCTCAACAATTTTGCCGAGAAACGGCAGCCATCTTTTCAGCGGAACATACTCTCCGAACGGAACCAGATGCGCTTTGTTGTATGTGTCGGCCACTGTTCCATCCGGGCGGATCAGATACGCGCTGTTATGATATTCCGGACCGTTCTCCCCGCGGGTAACAGACGGGCTGCCGATCAGAAAATTTGTGTCGGTTTCCCGGATGCCTTTGAGAACAATTTCTGTCATCCTCTCATTATGCAGAAAATAAAAAGGGGCCGCGGTTTCAGGCCATACAATAATATCAGGCTTCTGCGCTTTTGCAGAAAAGGACAGATCAAGATATTTTTTCGTTGTGGCATAACGAAAGGCTGCATCCCATTTTTTCGTCTGTTCAATATTTCCCTGTACAACTGTCACCCGCGCCGACGGAGAAGCAGACGCCAGTTCATCAACGGACAGCACCCGCCATTTTCCGTAAAACCATATAAGACTGAATAATAAGATAAACGTAGCCATCGCCCCTGCTGCAAGAGGTTTTGAGGTCGGTGTTCCCTGCCAGTCTTTTCCCTTCCAACAAAGAAACACCAGAAAAATCGCCCCGTTGGACAGCGCAATCAGAAAAGACACTCCGTAAACACCGAATATATCTGAAATCTGTATCAGATTCAAATTCCCAAATTGGGAGTACCCGAGCAGTTCCCAAGGGAATCCTGACAAAAAAAATGAACGGATATATTCCAGTGAGACCCATAAGACAGGGATCATAAAAAGACAGATGGCAGGTTTTGAACAGAGCCGGTTCAGCCCCATTGAAAATACAGCCGTATATAGGGCAAGATACGCGCATAACAGAAAGAGGATGGGAACGGATAAAATCAGGGGAAGACCACCGTATGTTTTCATTGTATAGGCAAGCCAGTAGGCAAGCGTGAGGTAATGACAAATCCCTGCCAAAAATCCCGCTCGGAAGCTCTCTTTCAAAGACAGATTTCTTAAAGAAATCAGCAGGGGAACAAGGGCAAACCAGGCAAGTCCGTCCATGCCCACTTTGGGAAAAGATCCGGTAAGCAGCAAACCGCTTAATATGGGCAAAACAATGTCAGGGGAAAAGAAAAAAGGGAAACTGGGTTCAGGTTTTAATTTTGCGTTCATATTTTAAATGTAAAAAGTAAAAGGTTGAAAGTTGAAAGTTGAAAATACCCGGAATGTAGGGTGGGTGGAGCGAAGCGGAACCCACCATTTCCGCAGATGGTGGGTTCCGCTTCGCTCCACCCACCCTACAGTTTTCTGGCCTCAGATAATCACAATTTTCTTTACGATCTTAATAACATCTTCAGGTTCATCAACGATCTGCAAAATATCAATATCTTCAGGTGATATCCGTCCTCCGTCAAGCATCCGGGCTTTAATCCATTCGATGAGACCTGACCAGTAATCCGTGCCGACCAGAATAATGGGAAGCGGCTTGATGCGATGGGTCTGAACGAGTGTGACCGCTTCAAAAAGTTCATCCAGAGTCCCGTACCCTCCTGGCATGATAATATAGGCCGTTGCATATTTGACGAACATCACTTTGCGGATAAAAAAATATTTGAAGTCAACCTTTATATTGGCATACGGGTTTGGCTGCTGCTCAAACGGGAGGACGATATTCAGCCCTACCGAAGCCCCTCCTGCTTCAGCGGCCCCCTTGTTTGCAGCTTCCATGATACCGCCACCTCCGCCGGTTAATACGGCAAAGCCGTTTTTTGCAAAAAGCCCTGCCAGTTTTTCAGTTTTTTTATAAACCGGATCATCAGCTCCGGTTCTGGCCGACCCGAAAATACTCACTGCCGGCCCTATATCATGAAGCGTTTCAACGCCTTCAACAAATTCCCCTATAATTTTGAACAGACGCCATGCCTCACCCATTTCAAGCGCATTAATAAGAAATTGTTTTTCCATCAGTCTTATTTCCTTCCGACAGTGAAAGTTACAGTGAAAAGTTGAAAGTAAGTGGCTCAAAAAAATTATACCAATTACAAAAATAACCCATCATGTCATTCTCGCAAAAGTTTGGATATAACACATTGATAAGATAATATGATATATTACTGTTTACGCAGGAGTGACATATATGATGGGTTGTTTTTTTATAAATGGAATTACCACTCATTTCCTGCCTTGTCAATGATTTCAGATTGACATATATTGTATATGATGATACAAATTTTTTTTTATGCTTCAAGTGCTTTTTATTATATTGGAAAATTATAAAATTTTCCCTGCTGAATTGCCAAATATACAAAAAAAATGGGGCATCAGCCTGGGGTGATGAATCTGTTGCTGATGCTCTCAAAAAGCTGATCCCGTTTTTGTTCCGGCCATTTTGTAACCGACTGATTTTTAAGTTAAAAAAAATAGGCGGAACAAAAACGGGATCACAATTGGCAACTCTGTCTGCGACATTTTCATCAGCCCAGCATCAGCCCCATATGCATTAAGCTAAGACTGCCGGACGGGGTTTTCAACCCCGTCCGGCAGATCATGGATCAGTAAAAACAGACAGTTACGATCTCAGCTTAATGCATATGGGTGTCAGCCCCCGTGCGAGGTAAAAAATAATGGCTTTCACAGATTTTAAATCAGTTGCCCAGGTTCAGAAAAAATATAATATCAGATATGAGGAGGAGGATTTTCTTGAATATCGGGAATTGTCTCCCCCGGAAACTTTTCTGGACGAATTTGAATTCAGCCTTAGGAATATGGATGTGTTCGCATCCGAGGCTTCGAGATGTGAAAATGTCATTTATCCGATTCTGAGAGAAATTTACAAATCCTTCGTCGGACGCTGCTCTCTCTGGAGCCACAAATCAATCTCGTATGACAGCGACCTGACTGGCATATCCGATTACATAATTTCGACAAAGTCCGAACTGGGAAAAACGGTTCTCGGGCTTCCGATAATTTTGGTCACGGAGGCAAAACAGAACAATTTCAGCGAGGGATGGGGCCAGTGTCTTGCGGAGATGCTGGCATCGCAGAAAATAAACAGGGAGGAGATGCTTCCTGTTTATGGGATTGTGACAGACGGCGAGGTGTGGCACTTCGGAATGCTTGTGAAAGATGTGTTCACAAAAAACAGAACACGCGTTCCCGTTGACAATATTGACAGAGTTTTCGGAGCAGTGAGTCATCTTATCGAAGCAGCGGAAAAGCACAGAAGCGCCTCGGCAAAAAACGGAGGCTGATCAGGCGATGAAGCGGACGGAAAAACCCAGCCGCTTATCGTGTCATTATTGTGCGACAAGGATGCCGTTCCAAAATGCCTGTAAAACAGGGCTTCACGGTCTCAGCCTGATGCGTATGGGCAACAAGCCCCGGCTGCCCCGACTTCCATAATGACTGTTGAATCAAGGGAACTATATCATGGGATTCAGTAACTTTAAAACAGAAATTGAGGTGGCAAAAAGGTTTAATCTTAAAACAGACAGTGAACCTTTTGTAAAAACACTGCCTCTCAAAAATATACCGGATTACAAATTTGAGGAAATAAAGGAAAATTTCAAAGATCCTTTAAGTTTTCTGTCAGAGGCAGCCACCTGTGAGGATATTATCAAACCTGTATTGAAAGTTCTTGACAAATGTTATCCGAATTTTCGCGTCTGGTCGCATGTGAGCTACAATGTTGATCCTGACAATGATCTTTCCGGCACTCCGGACTTTCTGATAGCACCCACAACTGAGATACGCGGTGAGCTTGGCATACCTCCCCTCTGTGTGGTGGAAGCCAAAAAGGCTGACTGGGATCAGGGCTGGGCACTGGCACTGGCCGAAATGTATGCGGCATCAACACAGGGTGCGACAATGTGCTATGCATCAGTTACCACAGGTGAGGATTGGCAGTTCGGCAGGTTTGACAGGGAAAATGCCTTATTTGTAAAACAGTTGAATAAGATATCAGTTCTGGATGATAATGATGAACCCGGCAATCTGCAGAAATTGTTTGATACCTTAAACTGGCTGTTTGACAAAGCCGGCAGGGTTGGAATTTGTCCGGAATGTGTCTCCACCGGCAGATGAAGACACAAATACTGCAAAGCA
>JAOZLU010000972.1 GCA_029934695.1 Desulfobacterales bacterium
TCCGCAAATGGTGGGTTCCGCTTCGCTCCACCCACCCTGCATTTTCCTGAATCTTCAACTCTCCAGTTCTTTCTGGATGATACGAAGTCCTTCCAGAGTGAGGGAAGAATCCGCAATCTCAATGCTTTCACAGACATCGGACATGAGACTGGCCAGTCCCCCGGTGGCGACAACTTTGGGGGATGTTTCCATTTCAATGCTCATTCGGCGGACAATTCCGTCAACAAGACCTGCGTATCCGTAAATAATACCTGATTTTATACTGCCTGCCGTGTCTTTGCCGATGACTTTCTCAGGGCGGGAAAAGATTTCAACCCTGGGCAGTTTGGATGCCTTTTGGAACAGGGCCTCGGAGGAAATCATGATTCCGGGACTGATTGCACCGCCGAGATATTCCCCTTTTGCTGAAATTGCGTCAAAGGTGGTGGCAGTGCCAAAATCTATCACAATAAGGCTGGTCTGATATTTGTGAAATGCGCCCACCGCGTTGACAATTCTGTCCGCGCCGACCTCAGCCGGATTGCTGTAAAGTATGGGCATCTCGGTGGCAGATCTGGCATCCACCCAGTGCGGCGCATGATGCAGATATTTGCGGCAAAAGGAATCCAGAATGATCATCATGGGAGGGACAACGCAGGAAATAATCGTTTTCCCAATATCCCCCGGATCTATGCCGCTTCCGGCAAAGAGAGCGGCGGCAAGGATATTGAATTCATCCTCGGTCGTATTCTTTTCGGTTCGTATCCGCCAATCTTCCAGCAGAACTTTATCCTCGTAAATCCCCATAACGGTGTTTGTGTTTCCCACATCAATAACAAGGAGCATGGCTTTAATTTTCCTGATTATAAAGGTTTTTCAATATTACAGATGAAATTTTCTGACAAGGGAATGTTTCCATTTTAAATCTTAAATCAATAGCCTGTTTATACTTTGTTTTGCATAATTTGTCAAATGTTTCAGAATGCCTTCTGCATCAAGTCCTGTGGGATGGCTGAAAACAGCCTGGCAATCCATTGCCGGGACGGTATTCAGACAATCAATTCCGTCCGAAGACAGAAAAATTATAAAAGAGTTGACAGAATATCTTTATCTGTGGCAATCTCTACAGATATAAACAGCCTATGCTGAAATCCGGAATCTGAGGGCGGGTTTCCTTACCGCTCATTTTTTTGTCCTGTACACAGGTCATATCCAGTTTGAAACATCACCAAAAATTGGACACCTTCAAATTCCAAATGGACCCTTTAGAAATCGAAATAAAATTTTATCTGACAGATATTGATCCCATACGCAACCGAATTATTGAACTTGGCGCAATATGCATGGGACGTTTTTTTGAAAACAATATACGGTTTGAAGATGAAAATAAAAGCCTGATGAAAAAAGGACATCTTTTGAGGCTTCGCAAAGATTCAAAAGCAACGCTCACCTTCAAATCCCCGGGGCCTGCCTCGGACAATCAGTTTAAAATACGCAGGGAACTGGAAGTTGAAGTCAGCGATTTTTCCATTATGAACCGTATTTTGGAATCTCTCGGCTTCCATAAAAAGCAGATTTATGAAAAATGGCGGGAAACCTTTGTGTCAGACAGCACCATTTTCTGTATAGATACCATGCCCTACGGGGATTTTTTGGAAATTGAGGGGGAGAAAGAGGATATCAGGAACCTGGCACACGAAATCGGCTTAAAATGGGAAAAGAGGATTCTTGCGAATTACTTGGGAATATTCAGCTTTATCAGGCAAAAACTGAATCTGCCCTTTTCCGATATCACCTTTGACAATTTTGAAAATGTCGAATTCGATATTGGGAAATATATTCATCTTTTCGAGGCTGGTGCTTGATGTTGGATGTT
>JAOZLU010000973.1 GCA_029934695.1 Desulfobacterales bacterium
TTGATCTGCCGGATTTCTTTCCCCATCCTTAAATAAAACCCGTCAGTGAAAAAAGATTGCATCCCTGTTTTCTTCCGTGTATCTTCCCCTATATTTGCCAAAAGCGCAATTTAACCAAAGGAGGAACAGACGGAATTAAAAGGCAAAAAGATCATCATCCTCGTGAAGCAGATGTATAATGACCTGGAGTTCCTTATTATAGGCTGACCGAGGCTGGATCTGGCATCACAGTTGTCGGGTCCGGAAGTGCGACATGGATTGAAGCTGAACTAAGTGCGGGCTGAAATATTTGCAGGGTTAGTCGCCCCGCGGGGCGTGGATTGAAACATATTTATTAGTTTTGGAACAAATTGGGGGTAGCTGCTATGAAGAAAAAATATTACGCGCACTCTTTGAAGGACAAAACAGAAGAAAAATGGCATCTGCTTGAAGATCATCTGGTGAAAACCGCGAAAAAAGCCCGCTCTTTTACAGGAAATTTCGATTCCGGCGAGTGGGGGGATATGGTCGGAAAGTTGCATGATCAGGGTAAATATCCTGAATCGTTTCAGAAGAAGCTTCATGCCAAAAGCGGACAGGATGCCCATGTTGAAGGGAAAGCAAAGCGTGTTATCCACTCGACAGCCGGCGCGCTGTATGCACTTCAGGAATACGGCCCTAAAGGGTTGCCATTGGCATTTGTGATTGCGGGGCATCATGCAGGATTGGCAGACAAAGAAGACTTGAAATCCCGCCTTGATGCCCAAGGCGATTTACTTGAAAAAGCCCTTGCCTGCAAAATTCCCGGAAAAATTCTTTCGGCAAAAACGCTTGAGGCACCCGCATTTCTGAACAATCAAAGGATTAAGAATAATAAGGATAAAAAGCGAAGAAAACGAAGCATGGAATTTTGGATTCGGATGCTTTATTCTGCTTTGGTTGATGCCGATTTCTTGGATACGGAAGAATTTTATGACAAACATGACAAAGGCTTGAAAACAAACGTGAGGTCTGCCGGTAACAATCTGTCGGAACTCAAAACAGAATTTGACAGATATGTGGATGATCTTTCAGCAGGTTCTGATGACACTCCCGTAAACAGAACAAGGGCTGAAATCCTGAAAGCCTGCCGGGAAGAAGCCTTGTCTCTACAGGGTGTTTTCAGCCTCACCGCCCCGACAGGCTCTGGCAAAACACTGTCAGCAATGGCGTTTGCCTTGGAACACACCCTAAAACACAAGCTTGAACGAATCATCATTGTCATCCCCTTCACCTCCGTCATCGAACAAAACGCCGGAGAATATCGGAAAGCTTTTGGCGAACTCGGGAGAGACAACCTTATCGAACACCATGCCAGTCTTGACCCGGTAAAAGAAGACCATAGAAACAGACTGGCTTGTGAAAATTGGGATGCGCGGATTATTGTAACGACCAGTGTTCAATTTTTTGAAAGCCTGCTGGCAAATCGGAGTTCGCGTTGCAGAAAGCTTCATAACATCCCAAAAAGCGTGATTATTTTTGACGAAGTGCAGTCGTTGCCCATCGGACATCTCATCCCCATCCTTGATCTGCTGAAAGAATTGGTAAACAACTACAAAGTTTCCGTAGTTCTTTCAACAGCAACACAACCAGCTTTGGCGCAGCGATCTACAGGAATAGGGACGCAATTTCCCGGATTTGAAGATATAACGGAAATCGTTCCCAATCCTGAAAAAATTTTTGATGTTTTGAAACGGACGAAAATCGTATGGCCCGAAAAAACTGACGAGCCATGTTCATGGGAAGCGTTGGCAAAAGAGGTTCGGCAACATAAGCGAGTTTTAGTAATTGTTCATCGTCGTGATGACGCACGAATTTTAACTCGTCTGCTGCCT
>JAOZLU010000374.1 GCA_029934695.1 Desulfobacterales bacterium
TCAAACAAGGTTTGGAATTTGGCTTTTGAGATTTATTTGTTATTTGTTATTTGTTTTAAGCTGACGGTCTCTGAAAAGATATTCCCGTGATCTGACGCCGTTCCCCGTCACTGTCAATCAGCCACAGAGAGCTGTTACGGCCCGGTCTCAGTTGCAGGGCATAACCATCCGAAGTACCTTTGATTTCCGACTGAAAATAACGCCAGAGGTCCACGGCAAACTGATCCAGTGTGTATTCCCTGAATTTTCCCTTTTCCATGTTCTGAAAAAACGGCTTGCTCTGCAACGTAAGGACATAGTCAAGATAAAAGCGTTGAATCGGGACCGGATGTCCCGGTGAGTTTCCGTTTTCCCGCGCCATAATCCCGGAATAGTTCTGATAAAGATTGTCAATAAACACCTGAGGGTCGTAAGGACGGTCATAAAGCTGACGTTTGACCTTCTGTACCGCTGTGATGATGCGTCGGGGATCAATGGATTTCAGTATTTTTTTGTTGATTGTTGTGAAGCGTCTGGAAAAATCAATCTCCCCTTCAATGCCTTTGATGGAACTGAATCGGGGGAAATCAATATCCATTGGCAGATCAGCGTCTTCTGCAAGATTGGTGAGGTCTTCGATAAACTGCATACGATAGCGTTCCACCTGTTCATTCGCGTATTTTCTCAGAAGGTCAAACGGGTCTTTGCAAGTGTCTAACTCATCATCCTGCTCCATGTCATTGGCAATTTTACTTTTGAGCAGCTCATCCAGTTGAAGAAAATCATTTCGGCCGGCACAACGGATGCATTGATTCAAAAAATCGGCCATACGCTGTCTTCGGTTCAGTTCTCGTTTAAAAGGCCGTAGTATCCCGGTTAAATCTTCCTGGGTCTCCTGAAGAAATGTTTCATTATCTGTCATAATTATCTCTCTTTATTCTTAAATATTAAACACTCAAACACGCTTGGAAACTCAAACTCTCAAATTCTGTAACTCAAACACCTGTTTTTGGTTCGCCAATTTTTTTCACTCCCTTCTGTTCTTCAGCATCAGATCCACTTTTGCCAGTTCCCCGGCTAAAACCTGTCAGCCCTTTCGATTCCTTCTGTTCTTCAGCCTGACCAGTTGAGTCAGATTCCTTTTTGCCAGTTCCCCGGCTGAAACCTGTGAGCATTTTCTGGAACAGTTCGGTCTGATCTTTCATGACATGCTGCAACCCTCTGACAGCATCTCCCTGATCCGTATTTTTTGCATCCAGCAACATCTGCAAATGTTTTATGGTCTCTTCCTGTCCTGCACATTTCACTTTCAGCTTTTCATATTTCTCAACAATGTCCAGGTATTCTTTTTTGGAAACTATTCCCATCATTGACAGATAATTATTGAATGATTCCTGAAAATCCTCTGTCGCCTTTTTCGACACGCTCTGGTATTCCGAGCTGCGCTCGGGCAGTTGATCAAGGCCATAGAACTTTTGGAACATGGCTGGCACTTCCTCAACGCTGGAAACGCTCTGCTGCGGGGCAGAAAATCCGCTCATAGCCTCAAGGCTTTTTTGCATCCAGTTGCTTATATCATCTGACTGTTTTTTTCCACGGGCAGCATTGAGCAAAAGATTTCCCCAAAATTCTAAAAATTTTTCATCCATCGTTATGATCTCCTCATAAACATTAGTTTGAATATCAGGTAATAAGGGCAATCGCAGAGATGATTGCCCTTATGGGACAATTTATTTTTTCCATCAGATTGGAAATCAGCCTGATACTTTCTCAGATAATTCTTTATCCAGGTCCAGTTGAAAACGTACAGGTCCCCGATGGTTTTTATCGCCAAATCGTGTGTGCAGAGCATAAGCGGATTTGGGATTCGACCATGAAGTGGCAATGGCCACATGCCCTTTGGGAAAACTGGCAACTTCGACATCAATATAATCCAGCGGTGCAAGTGCCACAGCAGGCTCCACCAGATCATCTCTTTCCCCGTAGCAGATGAGCCACTTGATTCCTTTCTCTTTGATCCGTCTGAAATTAAGTTTCCGACCGAAAAGCTTTACCGGAAGTGTTCCGTCGTCGCTGATCGGATGATTGTAGGAATCAAAACTCATCTGGGTGATGGCAAGCGGAAGATCGGATCGCTCATTGCCCAGCCAGTAGTTGATTGCCGCAGCAGTTTTGCTGATTTTCACCTCATCGCCGTTCTTGGGACTCAGCATCATCATATCCCGGAAAAAAACAACCATCGGCGCCTCGTTTTCAATGCTCTTGAGTTTATAAACCCAGCCCATCAGATCGCCGTCCGCGACCTTGTTGCCGCTGGGAAGGGTCTTGGTTCCATAAGCCAGGTCATTGAAACGAGGGGGCAGCCCCTTCAGAAAGTCTGAGAGCCCTTTGCTCCGGGTTCCGTCCATGGGAGAAACGCATGTAAGGAGGGCATCCACCACACCATCCAATTCACCGGAAAGAATATCGCATACTGCGGAAAATCCGCCCTGGCAATAACCGTTCAATGTTACGGGCTTTCCGTGCCTAACCATGATTTTTTCACAGAAAAGTTTGGTGTCCAGCGCATCCTCCTCACCCGTCATCACCTGAAGCGCAGGCGTGACACTTATATCCTTCAACACTCTGATATAAGTGGGAATTCCCATATTTGCAAAACAATGGGTGTAACTTTTGTTCTCACCAGGCAAAAAAGCGAGAATGTTGGCACCCAGAACATAAGGCGGAAGGATCAGGAGCGGCTTCCCAGTTTCGTTGACCTTGACAGTCTTGTCTGTGGGAAGGACCTGATAGACAATAAAGCGGTCTGTTTCCGCAAACTTTATATTTTCACCCCGTTCAAAATGAAATCCGAATTCAGGTTCAATATCCCTGATAGCCTTGGGATAAGTGTTTACAACCGACTCCATCATTTTTGACTGTCGGGCAAAAAAGGCTGGCACATCTTCTCCCTCCAGCTGAAAGATGGTGTTCATGCAGGCAGCAAGCACTTTCTGAATCTCCCTGCTATTGTAGTCATTGATGGCCTTCATGCTGCCGGTGAAAAACCGATTGCTGATGTCAATGTTGAAATCCAGAATGTCCATATAAGATTGGAAACTGTCCAGAGGTGAGGCGGTCAGTATTTTGGACTGTTCTGCTTCGGAAAAATAGTTTGTGGAAAGCAGATACGGGGTCATAAAATCATTCAGGTATTTTATAAAACCGGCATAATAATTCTGTGTGGCACTGATATGGTTGGTAACTGCCTCAACAGGGGCTAGAATTTTTTCCGAGAAACTTTCCAGAGAACAGTTGCTCTGGTCGTAACTTAAATCAGACATTTTGGTTACCTCCGAAAAATACATGCTTCTGGCATGTTTTGTTTACAGAACTGATAACAAATCCGACATCATTTCATATCATATCATAAATCAGAAAAACCAAATTCCGGATGTTATGATCAGGTCTGTGTTGAATTGTTCTGATATTACGCGGCGGATTCAGTGCTTATGTTCTGCCGCAAAGAGAAACGAATTTCAGAGCTTGAAGAACTCGGAAATTAATTGATTATCCTTTTTCAGAGGCAATCGCCCCCCTCATTACGGTACTTGGTTTGCCATAACAGCAACCCCCGCAAGGATTGCCCTTGGGACTGCGGGATAATTCGTTTCTTCCATAAAATATTCATTTTTACTTCATTAACAAAGATAAGTCAATAGGGTAAGAAGAGTATTCAGCAGATTGGAAGCGACAAATCAAACTTTAAACTTTGTATCCAAAACCCTTTTTATAAAAACTATACCCTATTCTGAAAAAAATTTACAACAAAATCAAAAAAAAACTTGCAAAAAAATAAATCTGAGTCTGTCACATCCGGATAAATTGCAAATTTATCCTGCAAAATTGGCAGGTTATTTATTTGATAATCCCATAAGACTGTCGAGACATTAAAAAACCAGGCTTTTTTGAAAACCTGGTTTCCGTCTAAGGGAACTTTGAGCGCAACCAAAACAGAGCTGTTCAGTGTTGAGAATGAAAAGAAGAGAAGTCTCTCTCCGCCTTTCAGCTTTCAACCTGCTCTGTCTTGGTCACACTCAGATTAATTTACCTCTGATCTCATTTCCGACAGCCTGATCCGGAACCACCATGATGGCAAATTATTTTTTGGAGAATTGAGTTTAATGGGATTTTTGAGAAATACAGCCCGTATTTTGTTTGAAAATCAGCAGGTTGCCAGTTTTCAGATATATTCCGACAAGTGTCTGATTCCTTATGATTTCCCATTGAACTGAACCAGTGTCGGTTTCACTTCTGGACAAACATTTCTTCCATCTTTACAAAACCGTCATCAACGGCCTTCTTGAAATTATCACGCGCCTCTTTGTACATTTTCACAGCATCGCTGACAGCTTTTTTCCCCTCTTTGTTAACCCAGGGGAGCTGTTCCAGAAAAGTGTTGGTCATTTTTTCAGTCTGGTCCTGAACCATGCTCATTGCATTAAAGGTGTTTTCAAAAAGACTCTTCTGAAAAGTGATCGTCTGATTTGCTATTTTTCCAGTTTCCATTTTTTTAATTATCTCCTGATTAAAGTTCGGTCGTCTGAAGCGAAAGTTGAAAGCCGGAGCGGCTTTCCACTGTTACTTTCCACTTTTTACTTTCAACACTGATGGTTAACTCGTTTTAAATGCTATCGCCTTCGCGCTATATTTCGGCTTGCTTTACAGGATCAGCGAAATGCTCCTGAACCTTGTTGAAATTCTCTTCCACTGCATCCCTGAAACTGTCAAGCCCCTTTTTATAGGTGTCAATCCAGCTGGTTATGGCCTCTTTGCCTTCTTCGGGAAGCCAGGAAGCCTGGTTCAGAAAGACATCAGTCATTTTTTCCCCCTGTTCCTGAAATGTTACCACGGCTTTAAACGAATTGTCAAAAGCAGCTTTTTGAAAAGCAGTCATTTGTTTGAACAAATTTTCCTGATCCATAATATTCTCCTTTGTTTTTTTACATATTTATGAAAAACCAAGTTTTTTGGAAAAACGGGTTTCTGTCTGATCCTACTTCTGGACGAAGATTTCTTCCATTTTCGCAAAACCGTCATCAACGGCCTTCTTGAAATTATCACGCGCGTCTTTGTACATTTTAACCGCGTCGGTCATCGTCTTTTTTCCTTCTTCAGTATCATAAGGAAGCTGTCCCAGAAAAGTGTCGGCCATTTTTTCTGTCTGATCCTGAACCATGCTCATTGCGCCAAAGGTGTTTTCAAAAAGTGTTTTCTGAAAAGCTATCGTCTGTTTCGCTATTTTTCCTGTTTCCATTTTTTTAAATCCCCCTCATTGATTAAAGTTTAAAGTTCGGTCGCCTGAGCGGCCGTTAATTCCGGCATTAACAATTAAAAATTTTTCTGATGTTTGAAAATATATGTCCGGCACTTATTTTCATTCTTAAAAATAGATCATGCTTTCTCACTCGCCAAAGACGGTGTCTGCTTATCGTTCTGCTTCAGGTCCTTACTCGCCGGCGGTGTCTGCTTATCGTCCTTCTTCAGGTCCTTGCTCGCCGGCGGTGTCTGCTTATCGTCCTTCTTCAGGTCCTTGCTCGCCGGCGGTGTCTGCTTATCGTTCTGCTTCAGGTCCTTGCTCTCCGGCGGTGTCTGCTTATCGTTCCTTTTTAAATTGGTAGCCGCGCCATCTTCGGGTTTGCTTTCAGAAACGACAAAACAGTCCTGCATTTTATTAAAATTTTCCGCCACCGCATCCCTGAAATTATCATATCCTTTTTTATAGGTGCCAATCCAGTCGGTCATGGCCTTTTTCCCTTCTTCAGGAAGCCAGGATGCCTCCTCCAGAACCATATTGGCCATTTTTTCTCCCTGTTCCCGGATCGTTGTCATGACTTTGAAAGAATTATCAAAAGCGACCTTTTGCATGTCAATCATTTGCTTGAATAAAATTTTCTGATCCATAATTGTTCTCCTTATTCCTTTGTATTCAATCATTAAATTACAGACTGCTACAACAAAGGATAAGTTCGTCCCCCGCTCCCGGCGGATTGACAAATCCGCCGGGAATGCCTGGGATTTGCCAATCCCAGGCGAGTGGGAACAGTGATTCCCGTTGACTTTTCGATCTGTTAAGAATCGTTGTGCTTTCCGGTTTTTGTCAAGGATGCTGAGTCCTACTTCTGGACAAACATTTCTTCCATCTTCGCAAAACCGTCATCAACAGCCTTTTTGAAATTATCACGCGCCTCTTTGTACATTTTCACAGCGTCGCTGACAGCCTTTTTTCCATCTTCGTTAACCCAGGGAAGCTGAGTCAGAAAAGAGTTGGTCATTTTTTCGGTCTGGTCCTGAACCATGCTCATTGCACTGAAGGTGTTTTCAAAAAGATTCTTCTGAAAGGCGATCGTCTGATTTGCTATTTTTCCGGTTTCCATTTCTTTATATTCCCTCCTGATTATAAAATTTTAACTCTGGTTGTCAGAAGCGGCCTTCCGCTACTGAAAGTTGCCAACTAAAATAATTTTTTATTTTCATTTGTCAAGAAATTAAATGATGCAATGCACAAAAAAAATCCTGACAAATATTTTTGCAAACTGGGCTTTCAGAAGCGACTTCCGTTCCTGAAAGCTGACAGTTAAAATAAACGCTTTGTCTTTATTTGTCAAGGAATAAATGATGCAATGCACAAAAAATATTCTGTCTGAAAATACTTTTGCACAAATTCGGCCAGCTGGAACACCTGTCTGCTCCTGAAACAATTACCAGTTAAAATAAACTTCTCTTTTTTATTTGTCAAGGAACAAATGATGCAATGCACAAAAAATATTCTGTCTGAAAATACTTTTGCACAAATTCGGCCAGCTGGAACACCTGTCTGCTCCTGAAACAATTACCAGTTAAAATAAACTTCTCTTTTTTATTTGTCTTTGTGTTCTTTGCGGCTCTGTGTGATATTTTTTATGAACCCACACAAAGGCACAAAGATCACAGAGAAAAGCTTTGCGTCTTTGTGTTCTTTGCGGCTCTGTGTGATATTTTTTATGAACCCACACAAAGGC
>JAOZLU010000974.1 GCA_029934695.1 Desulfobacterales bacterium
GGTGAAGGATTTCGATTTTTTACGCAGTAAAAAACGAAACCGTAACCCACCTTAATAAAGTTTAAGTCCAAGGAAAGAAAGGATTTTAAATTAATGGAAGTTGTAACGTCGCAATTTCAGGCATATGCGTAGCGTCACAATTTAATACCATACCATGAAGAGAAGCCGGAATTTTTTTCTCTATAAAAAAAAACGGTTTCTCAAAAGTTGAAAAGGAGGTGATAAGAAAAGTTGAAGGTGCAAGTTTTTTATTTGGGGAGTTTTAGTTTTTATCTTTTACAGAATCTTTATTAATTTATTAAGGAGGTAGGAAAATGAAAAAGTTTATGGAAATTCTGCTGATTTCAGCACTGGCGATAATATTAACTGTGGGGAGTGCTTTTGCAATTGTTGCTACTACAACTGATGCATACATGGACCTCATCAGAAAAGGTTCTGGGGCAAGCGTTCAGTTCTCCTATGATAATATCGGGGTCTATGGGGAAAAAAGTGAAGATGGAACTGGTGGAAAGAGTAGCCATGCCACCACGACAGCCAGATCATCCTATTCAGTCAAGATTGAGATTGATGGTGAATGGGTGCTTAACGAATACGGGGGCGACTGGTTCAGTGCTTTTTGTTTGGAAAACAGCCAGATGGCCGGGGACTCGGATATTGAGCTGGCAGATCCCAGCAGCCTGCCCGGGCGCACAGAAGCCGCGTGGCTTATGGATAATTTTCTGGATGACAGCCTCGCCAACCGCGACGGAGCATTGCAGGTTGCCATATGGGAAGTGATAAACGATCATAATGATGATCATAACTACAACTTGGATGAGGGAAATTTTGCCCTGATCGCTGAAAGCGACCTGAAATTGACTCCTGAAGTGAATACGGATGTCAACCAGTTGAATGACAGTGAACTGAGAAAGCTGTATGCTACCGAATACAAGTGGCTGCGATATGTCAGGGATGGGAAGACTGACAGAGGTGGTCTGTGGGATGATGCCAGACTGGATGCCGCACTGGCTGACAGGGGAACGCTTCTGGGCAAGGCAGATATGGAAAACCTGTTCGCCACAGATCTGTATAAAAACGAACTGAAATACCGGGGTTATCTTGACCGAACAAGAAATCCGTGGACAGAGGAGCAACTGGCCAGCAAGCTTGCGGAAAGTGGCAAACTGACCAGGGAGGAACTGGATGCCCTGTATAACGATCCGAATACCGGCCATCTGGATATCAGCACACTCAGCGATGCCCAGCTGGCAGAAGTGGAGGCCAAGATTCCGGTTTACAATGAAAAAATCCGGAAATCCAATGAGAAGAAAATCGTCGCGCAGGCACAGGCCAGACAAATAGCTGGCGGCTATCTGACGGAACTTTCGGTACTGGCTCCTGAAGAATTCGCCGCATTTGATGCAGACTCTTTGTATCAGGTGGCTCTGACCACCACCAAACAGGATTTCATCGTCAATATCGGGGGCCTCGGGGGAGATGCCAAAGCTCCTGAACCCGCTACCATGTTCCTTCTGGGTTCCGGTCTGGCAGGGCTTGTCGTCCTCAGGCGGAAGTTTGCCAAAAAGGGATAGTTGAATATCCCATGACCTCATGACTTTGGATTGGCAAATCCGGCAGGTTCGGATTTGCCAACCCTGACCGGGCAACAAGACATAACATTTGTTTCCAAAAAGTTTGCAATCCAGTCCGGGATGTTTCTGGTTCTGACCCGGACGGGGTTTGCAACACAAAAGCACATCCTGCCTGAATGTCACTTCCCATGTAAATATTACGGACTCTGCCGGACTTCCCCATCTCTGCCGGACGGGGTTTGCAACCCATATGCATCAGGCTGAGACTGCCGGACGGGGT
>JAOZLU010000375.1 GCA_029934695.1 Desulfobacterales bacterium
CAAACATCAAACATCAAACATCAAACATCAAACATCAAACATCAAACATCAAGGATCAATTATGAATTTTTCATTTAAAAAAATCAGGCTGGAACAGATATATCCCCTGCGAATCAGCCGGGGGCTGAAAGAGGATTGCGATAATCTGTTTGTTTTTGTGGAAAAAAACGGTCTGACCGGTGTCGGAGAAATGGTTCCCGGTTCTCTTACCGGCTGTGAGTCGGCAGACGAGGGAGAGAAAATTCTGGCAGAATTCACTCCGACGATCAGACAGGGAGCTTCTGTTCATGAAATTTACCATCAGGCAAGAACCGAAGGCATCCCGCCCTGTGTGCTGGCCGCATTGGACATGGCATTATGGGACCTGCTGGCAAAAGAAAGCCGTCAGCCCCTGTACAAACTGCTGGGTCTGGCAAAGCCTTCCGCTCCGACATCTGTCACCATCGGCGTCAATCCGCCGGAAGTCATCCGGGAACAGGTTCCTGAAATGCTCTCCCGGACCGGATGTCTGAACCTGAAAGTGAAACTGGGCTCTCCCCAGGGAATTGATGCGGACAAGGAAAGTTATCTCGCCGTTCTAAAAGCTGCTGAAAAATTTCATGTGGGCATCCGGATTGACGCCAACGGCGGCTGGAGTCTTGAGGATGCAAAGCAGATGATGAAATGGCTTCAGACCCGGAAGACAGAATATGTGGAACAGCCCCTGCATCATGATTGTGATGATCAGTTGCCTGAACTGTTCAAGAACCGTGCCCTGCCGATTTTTGTTGATGAGTCGTGCCGTTTTTCTTCTGACATTCCCAAGTGGGCTGACTCTGTTGACGGGATCAATCTGAAGCTGATGAAATGCGGCGGCATCACTGAGGCGTTGCGGATCGTGGCCACTGCCCGTGCTTTCGGACTTCAGACCATGATCGGATGCATGGGGGAATCCCTGATCGCCATCTCCGCGGGCGCGGCTCTCGGTCATCTGTTTGACTTCATTGACCTGGACTCACATCTCAACTTCAGAAACGATCCCGCGGAAGGGGCTGTACTGACCCAAGGCATTGTCACCCCACCGGGCCGTCCCGGACACGGGGGCAGGCTTTTGAATGATGAATGATGAATGATGAGGGCTGTGGCCTGCTATTATCAGTAAACTTCGCAGAGCTTTTCTCGCGGAACAGGGATATAAGACCTGCGAGGTTTCCAAAACCTCGCAGGTCTGGAAAGACTGTTTTTTATGACAACTGTTTTTTTTATGACAACTGTTTTTTATGATAAAGGAGGTGCCGATGTTTAAAAGTAAGAAAGTGCTATCACTGCTGATTCTGATTCTTTTCATGGCTGGGGCAGGGTGTGCTGTGGCCACGGAGAAGGCAGCGGTAAAATTTGAACCTGTAAAGACAGCAGCGAAATCTGAACCTGCTAAGACAGCAACAAGGCCTGTTGAGCCTGCAAATGTCATTTCTGTCAAAGGCAAGGTAAAGGGAATATCCCTGAATGCCCACACCATTGCTGTTGATGTGAAAAATCAGGGTTTTCTGGTCTTCAAACTGAACGAAAGGACGATGTACAAGAACGCAAAGTCTGCCGAAGATATCAAGGCAGGTGAATCTGTCACTGTCAGTTACAAACCCATAGGCGCGGATAATGTCGCTTATGTTATCAGGAAGAATCTGGTCAAACTTCCTGATGGAGTGACTGAGATAAGCACCCAGGAGCTTCTGTCCCTTGTCAATTCCCAAAAAGGCGATTATCTTCTGATCGACGCCAGGCCTGCGATCAAATACAAAGAGGAGCATATTCCCTCTTGTGTTTCAATCCCGTTCACCAAGCTGAAAAAAGAGGGAAAAGGTCTGCTTCCAGCTGACAAAGACAGACTTCTCATATTTTACTGCGGCGGCCCCACCTGAGTGATGAGTCCTAAATCCGCCGGTCTGGCGAAAAAATGGGGCTATGCCAATGTAAAGGTTTATGTGCAGGGGATTCCCAAGTGGAAAAAAACCGGTCATCGCACGGAACCGTCGCTTGAATATGTCAGGGACGGCAATATTGTCATTGCTGATCTGCGTTCTCCCGAGGCTGTCAGGGCAGGTCATATCCCGCGTGCTTACGGGTTTCCTGCAAAAGACTATGAATGGGCTGAATACGCGCTGCCCCTGTCAAAAAGTGCGCCTGTCATCATCTATTCCGATAATGATGATGAGACAGACATGGCAGTAAAAGCCACCCGCAAATGGGGCTATAAGAAGGTTGTGGGATTTTACGGCGCGCTTGAAGAATGGAAAGCAAAGGGCTATCCTTTAAAGACAGGCCCTGCCGGCTTTGCCGATGTTGACAATGTCATTCCTTATGAGAGAGAAATCGGTCCGGGTCAGATCAGCATAGAGGATTTCAAAAAAGCCTTGAAAGCCGACATGATACGTGTGATAGATGCTCGGACACAGACGGATTATGAGGGGGGTCATTTTCCCGGCTCAATCAACATCCCCCTGGATGAGATGAAAAGCAGAATCAGGGAGATTCCCAGAGAGAAATTCATTGTTCTTCACTGCCAAACCGGCGCAAGAGGAGAAATCGCATATAATATTCTCAAAAAAGAAGGCTTTGCAGTAAAATATCTGTTGGCCGAATGTGTGTGTGAGCCTTCAGGAGAATATGAAATATGGTAATCATGGGCAAGGAGAAAGAATGGTGAATGGTAAATGGTAAACGAGGTTAATGAAAAAAATCTTAACCCTTCTTTCTCCCTAACACTTAACACTTTAAAAGGAGGTACGTTTTATGATCAGGAAGATGATGGTTGTTCTGCTCGGGTTGGCTCTTACCTTTACGTTCACTTTCTCGGGCATAGCTGGTGAAAAAGGTAACAAACGCAAGGGAAAGTACACTTTCCGCACGACTTGCCGGGAATGCCATAAGCCGGACGCTTCGGCAAAGGAAATGGGGCCTGACAGCAAAACTCAGGCCCAGTGGGAGACTGTTTTCAACAAGGAGAAAGGGAAATATAAGGAACTCAAGTGCTATAAGGAGGGCCACTGGAAAGATAAGAAAAAGAATGAGGCTCTGACTGAAAAAGATCTGCTGAATATCTTTACTTATCTGCACGCTCATGCGTTTGATTCGCCGTCTCCGGCAAAATGTAAGTAAGAATTAAGGGTTGAGGGTTAAGAGGAGAAGATTTTCTTAATTCTTAACCCTTAACCCTCCGAGGAGAAAATTGCAATGGCAACAAAAACAGATACATCCATTTCGCGCCGGAGTTTCCTCAAGTGGTCCGGGGCGGCCACAGCAGCGGCTGTGGCAGGAGGGCAGGCTCCGGTTCTGCACTCGCTGGCTTATACAGGCGAGAAAAGTACCGGATCCGAACCTGAATATCATTTTTCAGCCTGCGGCATGTGCCTGAACAAATGCGGGCTTGTTGCAAGGGTGGAAAACGGCATCGTCACCAAACTGGACCCCAATCCCAAGTTTCTGAAATCCCGGGGCATGCTCTGTGCCAGGGGGAACGCCGGGACCAGCCAGTTGTACGACCCTGACCGCTTAAAGTATCCCCTGCTTCGCAAAGGGGAAAGAGGTGAGGGCCGGTGGCAGCGTCTCAGCTGGGACCAGGCACTTGATCTTGCTGCTGAGAAACTGACAAAAATAGGGGAAGAATACACCCGGTGCGGAGTGCTGTTCACTCCCGGATCCGATATGCAGTCCCAGTTTGTCCACTGGTTTGCGGAGGTTTTCGGATCATACAATGTGACCACCCACGAATCCAACTGCCTTCTGAGCAGAAATCGTGCGTATCTTGACACATTCGGCGAAGTTCCATTCGCAGATGTGCTCCATTCCAAATATATCATCATGGCAGGTGCAAACCGCTTTGAGTCAATCATCACGCCCGACAGCATTGATCTGATGACTGCCATGAAAAAAGGATGCAAGCTTGTCGTGCTTGATCCACGGTTTACCAAGACAGCAGCCCTTGCCCATGAGTGGTTTCCCATCAGACCCGGCACGGATATGTCATTCTTTCTGGCGATCACCCATGTCATCATCCATGAGAAACTGTATGATGAAAAATATGCCCAGGAGAAGCTTTACGGGCTTGACAAGCTCACGGAGCATGTGAAAAAGTATTCTCCTGAATGGGCTGCAAAAGTATGCGATATCCCGGCAAAGGATATACGCCGCATTGCACAGGAACTGGCCGCGGCCGCGCCGGCTGCCATGATTTACCCTGGCCGCCGCACGTCGGATTATGTGAATTCCACCCAGATCCGCAGGGCCATGGCCATTGCCAATGCCCTGCTGGGCAATTGGGATAAGCCCGGGGGACTGCTTGCAGCGAGGATGGTCGGCACAACCGGCCCTGAACTGCCGGAAGCCCCCTTTTATGATGACAACCCGGATGACCGCCTGGATCACGGAAGCGCGCATATCATGTTTGATGAAGAGGGGTCATTCAAACATACGAGGGACGCGATCATCGCGGGAAAGCCTTATCCTGTGAAAGGATGGTTCACCTATAAGATCAATCCCCTGCAGTCAGTTGCCAACCGGCGGAAAACACTTGAGATGATAGACAAACTTGATTTCATGCTCACTGTGGACATTGCCATGAGCGACACAGCATGGATGGCCGACCTTGTGCTTCCCGCACCCAGCTATCTTGAAAGACAGGACCCGGCTGCCGGACTTCAGGGATCATCCGCGTGCGCCTGTGTTGTGACCCGTGATCCGGTGGTTCCCGCGCTTTTTGAATCAAAACCGGTCTTCTGGATTCTCAGGGAACTCGCCGGGAGAATGGGGCTGGAGGAGTATTTCAGTTTCACCATGGAAGAATATCGTGAGCAGCAGTTGAGAAAACTGCCTGACTCGGAACGTGCCTTGCGGGAAGACGGGGTTTACTATAATCCCAGCAAGCTTTACGGCATTTATGAGGGGAAAATCTATAAGACCAAGTCCCAAAAGATTGAGCTTTACAACGAACGGTATGCTGAAATGGGACTTGATCCGATGCCGGTATGCAAGCCCCTGCGAGAGAATGTCCCGTCAGACCGCTTCAGGATGGTTGTGGGACGAAACGCCTATTTCACGCACTGCACGACACAGAACAACACGCTGCTCAATGAGCTGATGCCTGAAAACACGCTCTGGATACATCCGAATCCCGCGAAGAAACTGGGCATCAGAGACGGAGGCACGGTTATTCTCAGCAGCAAGTCAGGTGAAGGAGAATTGAAAGCCGAACTGAAGAAAGGGATACGTGAGGACACAGTATATATGGCCAGCGGATTCGGCGTTCTCTCAGAGGGACTGACCAATGTCTTTGGCAAAGGCGCGTGTATGGCGGAAATACTTGAGGATTTCACAGATGAACTGTCGGGAAACATGGCAATGCATGAGACCATTGTAAAAGTTGCCAGGAAAGGAGCGTCATGAAAACACAATTGGCCATGGTGATAGATTCATCCTCATGTATAGACTGCAAGGCATGCATGGTATCCTGCAAGGTGGAAAACAAGGTTCCCGGGGGATACTGGCGGAACTGGGTGAAACAGCGGGAACCGCGCTTCGGCAAGATTCCCGGAGCCAAAGATCCGGCTGCTCAGGCCGAAGGTTGCAGAACCTGGATAATACAGGCACCTGATTTCGACAAGGTAAAGGGATACGGAGACCCGGGTTCCATGCACTTCCAGCCGGGCGGCTGCATGCATTGCGCCAACCCGGCCTGTGTTCAGGCGTGTCCCACCGGTGCGACATACAAGGATGAAAAGGACGGAACTGTCAGGCTGAACGACAAACTGTGCATAGGTTGCGGCTGTTGCATCCCTGCCTGCCCTTATGGTGCGAGATATCGCCATCCGGAAAAAAAAATCGTTGACAAATGCGATTTCTGTGCAAAGCGGAGAGAACGGGGTGAGCTTCCGGCCTGTGTGATAACCTGCCCGACCAAAGCGAGAACCTTCGGAAACATAAATGATCCTGAAAGTGATGTGGCCCGGCTTGTGAAGGAGAACAAAACTGTCAGGGTCGTCAACGAGGAGACAGACACGGAGCCGAACATGTATTATGTCTTAACGACCGCTCCCATGAACTGGCCACGGAAAGCTGAATCCCCGACCCCTATCCGATGGTGGGCAAGTCTGGCCAAGCCCCTGGTGTGGGCCGTTGTGGGGCTGAATGCGCTCGGGGTCCTGGTTATGTTTGGTAAACAACTGATTATAAAAGACGAAGAAACTGAGAAGTGAAACGTGAGAAGTGAAACGTGAACATCACGCATCACTTCTCATCTCACTTTAAAGGAGGTAATTATGAGCGACGAACAGATTAAGAGACATACTCCGGTCACGATTTTCATCCACTGGTTCAATGCGTTCTGCTGGTTCTTTCTTCTGGCAACCGGCCTGGGGCTGATTGGAAATGAGCAATTGCAGCCCCTGGTGGGGACATGGTGGCCAAGTATGATGCGGATCATATTCGGAAGCGGGGAAATGCTTCTTGTGCTCCATATAATCTGCGGTCTGGTGTGGACGGTGGTGTTTCTCATCTATGCTGTTTTTGGGGCAAAACAATATGTGATTCCCTTTCTGAAAGAGATACTTGCCGTTGTTCCTTCCAGAGATGTCATGTGGCTGTTCACAAAGCAGATACAGATGACCATGGGCAGCAAGACTCTTGAAAGAATGGGAAAGATATTCGGATTTGACGCGAAAATACCGGATCAGGGCTTTTACAATGTGGGGCAGAAGCTTTTTGCAGTGCCTTCGATTCTGGGCGGCCTCGTGATCGTCATAACCGGAATCATCATGGCCCTGTCCAATGTCTGCATCACCGATACCAGTGTTGTCCAATGGTCCATCCTCATCCATTTTGTCACGGTGGGGTTTGTTTTTGCAGGTCTGCTGATTCACATATTCATGGCCTCCATCGCTATCGGCGAGCGACCTGCATTCATATCCATGTTCACCGGAACTGTTCCCGAAGAGTACGCCAAGCATCATCACAA
>JAOZLU010000376.1 GCA_029934695.1 Desulfobacterales bacterium
TTGATGTTTGATGTTTGATGTTTGATGTTTGATGTTTGATGTTTGATGTTTGATACTGATCCGAATTTACCCGGACTGGAAAGGGCAAATTGCAAATTTGCCCTGCAAATAATTTACTCGGACTGGAAAGGGCAAATTTGCCCTGCAAGATTGATACGTTATTTATTGGCAATCCCTTTGGAAAGAAGGGATGTTTTGCGCTGATTTTTTCACATAATCATCAAAAATTTATAATGGGTTGCTGTGAATTCTGAAAGAACCGAAAAAATGGTGAAGGCAGATTCCCCAGTATCATCTGGGAAAGATGTGGATGAATTGATACAGCAGGCAGAAGAATCAATGCCCTCCTGTGAAGACGATAATGGAGACTGGGCCGAGTTCAATCGTCTCAAAATGCAGTTGGAGAGTATGCCCTACATATATACCTTTATAATTGCAGGCCGAGGCGGGCAAAAAACATGTCAAAGTTGATTGCTGGTCTGTAAAAGGAAATGAATACAGACAGTTTTATGATTATATGAATACGAAGCACGGTTCAATTCTGAAAGACAGGGAAATGCGTGCCACTGCCTGTCTGCTGGAAAATATTCATCAGCATGTGAAAAAAGGAATCGGTCTTTGTGTCATTAAGATTATATTGGGAAAATATAAAAGGATATCTGTCAGCGACAACGGGGAAGGTTTCTACAATTATAAAAAACAAAAACAGTTATCGGTTAAAGACGCCATTAAATTCGGGTTACGGCAGCCGATACAAATCCATGGGTCAGGCACTGGCCACATCATTTGGCCTGTGGTCTGATTTTGCGTCGGTGGAAACGCCCAATGATACTGCAATTATCGTTCCGGAGGGGATGTTTCATAAAATGGCAAGAGGACTGTCCAAAATCTTATGCAACCTGATTGTCGCTGTGGGGAGCAGACTTGGCAACACTGATGGTAAGGGAAGTCCCTCTGTCTGTCATATCATCATTTCAGTGTTTGGGATTGTTATGAAGTGGGATAAGATAAAGTCCGTTTTTGGTGAAGATTCAGAAGAAAAATATTTTCCCCAGGTCAGATTCAAAATAAAAAATAAGCAGAAATTCGGATCGAAGCCCATGTCCAAATCTTCAAAATCCATCGGGGTTGAAAACAGTCCGACAAATATCAGATGTCCCTGTCAAGGCAAAAAAATATTACCCTTTAATGTATTGAAAATAAAAGCATTATTGTCCGAAACAAAAAAAATAAACCGGCTTCAGTTTATGAATTACAAATTTTTTTTATATTTTTCTTGCATTCATTAACAGATGTGATAAAAGGAACGTAATTTTAATCTCAGGTGAATTGAACCTTGACAGGGGAAATTTTTTGATAAAATTCAAGTCTGAAATTGATTTCCCCCCTTTAGTGGAAGGGGGAATTGAGACACGAATATATGATAAATGAGCTTAAATCTGGTTTGCTGAAACAGTCGGATATGAATTTCATAATGAAAGGAGGTGAAAGCAGGTCGGACAGAATTCTGGATCAGTTGTATTTTTCAGTTTCATTTGTTTTTATTTAATCAATAAACTTTGAGGAGGATGCATGAGAAAATTTGCGATTTTTACGTTGGTTGCACTGCTCGGACTCTGGATGACAGGGACTGCCATTGCAGGTGACAAGGAAGAATGTGTGGCAAAATGTGAGGCAGCAGCCAAAGTGATGAAAGATGATCTTACAGGCGCACTGTGCGAAATTAACAAAAAAGATGGTAAATTCGTAAAGGGCAGCGTCTATGTGTTTGCCATGCGCGGAGGGGTCATGGTGGCCCATCCCATGAAACCCGCATTGATAGGAAGAGACCTGTCTGCTCTTAAGGATAAAGACGGCAAAGAGTTCTTCAAAGAATTTATCACAGTTGCAAAGGACAAAGGTTCAGGATGGGTTGATTATCAATGGCCCAAACCAGGTGAGAAAGACCCGTCACCAAAATCCAGCTATATTCTGAAGGTTGATGACAATTTTTATGTGGGAGCAGGCTATTATAAATAAGTGACGCTTTATCAGCCTCCTGAATTTTTATGGAATTCGGAGGCTGTCAGCAGGTCTCCTGACACCCGGAAGACATTACCTCAGAAAAACTGCATCGCAAAAAAAAGGCCCTGCCAGCACAAGCTGACAGGGCTTTTCTCGTCTCAGACCCGACAAAATCAAATGCTTCATACATCCGAGGCTTTGGAAGGGCGCATTCCTCTTTCCACTATCGAGTTAAAATAGAAAAGAATATTTTCCGCTTCCTTTTTCAGATCGGGATGACCTGCCTCAGCTCCCCATATCCTGAGAAGATCCAGAACAACATGTCTGTTATCCGGGATATGCTTTTCCAGATAGGGCCGTGCAAGGGGGATGTCGCCTTTCCGATATTCCCGGATAAGTCCCTGTAAAATATCCCAGCCAGTCTGGGGATTGGACAGACGGTCCGGATTCCGTTCCTCGGGCCTGGCAAGGCGCAGTTTGGAGCCTTTGCGAATCAGTGGGGCATGAAATCCCGCAGTCTCCTCTGCCGCGCCAAGGCTGCGGTTTCCAGATATCTGCTTGTTCATACCCATCATCCGGCCTTCGACGCGATATCCCGCATTCTTGGATAAGATAGAAATATTCAGAGATTTGGAAAGGTTGAGGGCCTCGTCAAAAGAAAATTCTCCAAGTCCCCAGATACCAAAGAATGTCAGGGCCATGGCACTTTCAGAGTCAAGATCATCCACAGTGAGACGGTTTGCTGTTATCCGCCTGATCTGGTATGCAGAAACGACGCGGCTTGCTTCATTCATGGCCCGAACCGGATTGACCGAATCATCTCCGTCCATCACTGGCCACTGCTCGGAAAAAACTCGCAAGGCACGGCCGTAGCAGGCCACCATCTGATCCACAGGATTGAGATGAAGCGGCTCAAATTCCTTCAGTCCTGCTTCAACCGCGTCCTGAATCTGACGTTGGACCCCTGATCCGCCAATACCTGTCCATACCGCGGGGAATCCCTGATTCTGCTCCCGCTTCCGGCAGGAGATAAAAATGGAACTTGCCGCGGCTGCCTTATGTTTCTGATGTATGGACGCGGCAAACTCGGATTCCACAGGAACCGTAGCGGTGATGATCCAGTTGGATTCGATCAGGGAACGGGTCAGGGTCTCCCAGGCATCCTGACTTTTGTGCGTAAACATGAGATTAAAGAGGCCGTCTGCTCGGAGCACCCGGGAACATTCAGCAAAAATGCCCCCCATCATCCTCTGATATGCCTGTTTGGCCTCCTTTGCGGACCCATCTCTGACCGAATTGGCGACCGCTTCTTCCTTTTTGTTGGTCAGACGCCGGGAGAAAATCTCCGGATACAGATCCTTGAGGGTCCGTTTCTGCCAGACATAAAAATAGTCTGAAAGTTCGGCATATTGCACATTATCATAATACGGAGGGTCCATGCAGACAAGATCAACCGAGTGATCCGATATTTGGGGGATATGGGTCGCGGGGCCGTTGTAAATGCGAATACGGGATTCCTCGCCTTTTTTTATTTGTGAATGGGCAGAGGAGAGGAGAGAGGCAATGCCTTTATACGCATCTGTCACCTGAGATAATCCCCAGGCAGCGCCCGAACTGGGGCCGATGAAAATTGTTTCTCCGAAAGTCCATTTCAGAGAAAAATCATGACGGCCAAAGGTCCCGGAAACCGAAGTCCGTTGAGGAATCCATCGGGTCTGCCTGCTGTTGTAATCAAGCCCTTTGTCAATGGCGTATTGCAGATATGTCACCACAGCACGGCCTTTTTCCGGTCCGAGCTGTTCAAGAATCCGGGGGCTGAGATCATTCAGTCCTTCAATCAAAGTCAAATGCCCCAGAAGCTGGCGGGGAGTGAACATGTCGCACCAGCGGGACATGCCATAACGTAAAGGCTCGCTCGTCTTCTGTCCGAAAGGAATTTTTTCTGTGGGAATCCATCCCCGGGATTTCCAGTTCTCCCATCTCTCAGCGAGGGCTTTTTCCGCATCTTCCAATGCCTTGAGATCAGTATCATTGGGAGGCCGGAAGAAACGGATTTTCCTGGTTCTGACTTTGCCTTTCCTGATGCCTGATTTGAAACGCCGGGGCATTCCGTGTTTGTCCAATTCAGGCTCGAAGCGGCTGGCAACCACGCAATAGAGACGATCCTGCCATCTCCCGTGAGAAGATTCTCCCCTTGCCTGGGTTTTGATTTCATCGCCTGAAACCGCCTGTCTGCAATGGATGCAGATGCCCACGCCGCGTCTGACGGTGGCGAAATCCGGGTCTTCACCGTCAGGACCTTTGCCTTCGCACATCTGGTAGGTTTCAAAGTATGCTTTGCCATTTTTCGATTTTCCGTCAGGAGCGATTCGGATTCCCCATGCATCTCCGGGTTTTTTGGATACCCAACAGGTGTTGAGAAGCGGAGCTTCGCCGCCACAATGGGGACAGATCACCTGCCGTGCGAAGAGGTATGCGGTCACGTTTTCCTGATCAAACTGGAGGACAGATTCAGGAATTTTGTCGAGATGTTTTTCAAGCGATTTCTTTTCCCTGGCAGGAATCGGAGCGACATCCGGAAAGAATATGGAAAGTTCCTCGTCAAGCCTGGCCAGCAATTTTTTTCCCCATAATTCAATTTGTTCAGCAAGCTTGACTCCGAAACGGGCAGGGTAGTCCAATGTGGAATGAAGAATGATTGCGGCGACCGGATTCAGATCATTGGCAATGACATTGCATCCGAGACGCAGTGCCTCAAAAGGGATCGAACCGCCACCTGAAGTCGGATCCAGGACGGTCAGACCCGCTGCCGACGAAGATGGAGGAGCAGATTGCAAAGGTGCTGCCAGCTTCTGAAACGCCCTGTCATACCCGTAGAGATTTCCCGGAAAATGAATTTGATATTTTTTGGCGAATCCCATCAGGGCTTTGGCCCGGGCCGGATCACCCATGACCCTCTGCACAGGAAGCATATCGTCCAGATTCGGCCAGGGCTGCGGTAAAGGCCTGTTTTCCGTTTCCCAACTCAGAAGCAGCGGATTATCGGAGATATCGGGATACTTGGTTTTAAGCATCTCAGTGAGTCGCTGATTCTCCGCCCTTTGCTCGTTTTCCTTGTTCAAAGCCCGGATAACAAGGCTGTCCACGAACAGGACTTCCGCATCCGAACAGACGGGCTTCCCATCCGCTGTTTTCCGCTTCGCACTTTGCACCACTCTTTCCAAAAGCTTGCCTGTCAATGTCCATGTTTCGCCATTTACAATTGCCTGTACTTTCTCAATCCCCAGGTTGCGGATAAACTGTTCCGGATTTGTATCGGCTGGCAAAAAAGATGCGAGAATCGCAGCCCGGCTGGGCGTGAGCGGCCGCCTGGCCCACCAGACGTGCAGACGATGGACAGGCGGTGCTTTGCCCGTGTCCCGTTCTCTCTGGGTTTCCGCGCCCACCTGATGGCAGGGGAATCCCTGTTCAATAAGACATTTATTTTTCTTCATCCATACACCTCTGGCAATGACAAGCAATGCCTGATCACGGCCCTGATCACTCCTTTTCCCGCAACCCTTGGAGCATTTTCCCGATCCCCTTGTCTCCCGGCTGCCCGCTGAGCAATATTCTCAGTCCGGTGAGTGCCCACCGGTTTGCATCAGGACTGAAACTTGTGGTGCGGGAAAGCCAGTATGCTGCTTCCTCTCTTGTAAACTTTGCCACCCGCCGGGCGATGATCTCCACCCGGTCCATTTCCTTGATTCTCGAATGCAGTCGGAAAATCAGGCCCAGTTTTGTCCCGGATTCCTCATCCAGAGGAAGCGTTATCCGATGTCGCAGCCCTTCCTGGGTCAAATATCTCTGAAGTTCCAAGGGGATACCCGGATCATTCCGAACTCCGGAAAGGATTTTCCGCAGTATGGGCAGGCATCGACGCTGTGATTCTCCTGCCAGATATCCGATTTCCACAAGCGTCTTCCTTACGGATTTTTCTGTTGGCAGTTGAAGCTGTCCGACCGTGTCCCCATCTTCAGTGGTGAGTTCCCGCCTTTCTTTCATAATAAGGACAGGAACAGGATATTTGGCCTTTTCCGCAATACGCAGCACGAACGGTGCTTCTCGCACCAAAGCGGCAAGGTGCTTTTTATGATATGCAGCTAAATCAGAAAGCGGTTTATTCTTTTTCATTCTTTCATTTTCCATCAAAGATTCGCTATATCGTAAATATTTCAGAATGTTCAGAGACGTCAGAAATTTGGGCAGGCATCCGTGATGTGAGTTTGCAAATCGAGAAATGCTCCAAATCCATTGCTTGGAAAACCCGGTTCTTTATACTTGCTTGGCCGATTTTGGGAAAGCATATAACGCAGTAACGCCTCAGCCATACTGAATTTTATTAGCAGTCTTTTTGGAATACGTCAAGGGGAAAGTGAAAAAAGTTTGTCACGTTTCTCTCATTTATAAATGGCCCCCGCTCTTTAATCTGCAAAATCACCTGCCAACCCCCAATGCAGCGGCCTGAATTCTATTTTTTTTATTATCAGTCAGTTACAGGCCATTTTTTGTTAATATGTGATGCAAATTGCTGAATATACATATTTTATTATCATATTTCCCTGACCGGCCATTTTTTTCTTGCCTTTTTACCCTCTGTCCGGCTATATATATTAAAAATGACATCTTGCGACGATGGAGCTTCACTGTGCAGGTTTTATCTGCGGTTTCACATAATCAGCAGACCGCAGATGAACGCGGATGAACCTCTGATGCAGGGCTGACTCCTGATTTTTTTTGCCGGAACAGAAAATTCCGCACCTGAGCCTTGACAGTCGGGGATTTACAGGGAATTTATTTCAGGTTTCGGATTTTCATTACAACAACTGACAAAGAGGTGAGTGATGCACTACCCGTTGCAGGAAAAGATCGGCGACCCCGGGCTGCTTGTGGGTCGGGAAAAAGAGTTCGCAAACTTCGGCAGATGGATATCCAAC
>JAOZLU010000975.1 GCA_029934695.1 Desulfobacterales bacterium
TCTGGCCGCATGAACAGGATATATGCCCCGATACTCTGTATATTGATTCAAAAAAGCAGCTCGCCGAATCTGCGTTGAAACTGGAGGAGGTGTGGCGAAAAGAACTGAACCCGGATTATGATGAGGTCGGGGTGTTCAGAGTCGCTGTGAAGAATCCTGAAAAGGAAACCTGACTCGGAAAACCAAAATTCTAACTTTGGCTGGCTTTACGAGAAACATTGGATTCGGCATGACTGAAACTCATGGGGCTGTGGGATTGTCACACTGCATATTTGACGCATAATTTAAGTTTAGCCATTACTGCAACAGCAACTTACAAGTTCGTCCCCCATTTACAAGTTGCTGCACTATCAGGGAAAAGAAATGAAAGAAACATTACAGGTAATCAACAGTCTCAAAAAAAAGGGAATCATAGGCGAGTATGCAATAGGAGGGGCGGTAGCGTCATTTTTCTATTTGGAGGCAACGCTGACAGAAGATTTGGATGTGTTCATCCATACAGATTCCGGGAAATGCGGCATAATAACATTGTCACCGCTGTTCGGGAGCCTGGCAGAAAAAGGATACAGGGAATTCAGACGGGAAGGCATAATAATCGGCAAATGGCCTGTTCAGTTTCTGCCTGCGACAACAGAATTGGAAAAGGAGGCTTTGGAAAAGGCGAATGAGGAGACAATAGAGGGGGAGGCGGTGAGGGTCTTTTCAGCCGAATATCTCATGGCGGTATGTGTGCAGGTGGGAAGAGCAAAAGACAAAATAAGACTGGATCAGTTTTTGAGAGAGAAATGTTCTGATGGGAAAAAATTTGAGGACATACTGTCCCGACACAATCTGACAGAGAAGTATGAGAGGATAAAAAAATTGCTGGAGGACTGATGTATGGAACTGACAAAGGAATTATGTCTGAAAATCAAAGAGGACAGGAGAAAGAAATTAAGACTGTTGCCAATTGATGAAAAGATAAAAAGAGTGGAAGAGCTTCGCAAAAGGGTTGAAACGATCAGAGAACTGAGGTATAAAAAAATCAACAGGCTGCGGATGAAAAAGATGGCTGACGGAATACAAATTTGAAGGTGAAAAATTTTGCAATCTCAAGATAATATGATATGGTCGCCGTCAATGTAAAATGGGGGTTTATTGAGGACGTTGCCGCCTTTGCAAATGAAGAATCTGCTTTGGAACTGGAGCAGGTCTGGCGAAAAGAACTGAACCCGGATTATGATGAGGTCGGGAAGAACTGCTAAGGAACTTGGCTGGTATGAATTTTATCTTTGAATGGGATCAGAGCAAAGCTGAAACAAATAAACGAAAACATGGAGTCAGGTTTGATGAGGCACAGACTGTTTTTATTGACAACCTTTCGGCTGTGAAGCCCGATACGGAACATTCCGATGCTGAAGAAAGACTGCTGATTATCGGAACATCCAACAGGAATCGGGTGATTGTCGTCAGCTATACCGAGCGCGGTGACAAAATTCGTCTGATCAGTGCGCGGAGGGCAACACGAAATGAGCGAAAACAATATGAAGAAAACTGTTTCTGAAAAACAGGCAGATGATGAGATGCGACCCGAGTATGATTTTTCAGGAGCCGTCCGCGGCAAATATGCGAAGCGTCTGAAGGAAAACGGATACACTGTCCGGATATATCATACCGACGGAATATTTTCCGAGAGACGCGTCTTAGGGAAAAAACAGTCATTCCTGATGCGGATGTATGGGAATATTTTTCTTCTTCGGATGCCGTCAACAATGCCTTACGCACTCTGATTTCTTTGGTGCCAAATAAACAGGCCGGATCGCCCTCAACGTAAAGCAGGGTTTCTTGAAGATGTTGAAGCC
>JAOZLU010000377.1 GCA_029934695.1 Desulfobacterales bacterium
CGCCGTCTGCGTTCATCTGCGTTTATGTGCGGTTCACAATATGCAAATACCTGAAAACAAATCTGATGAGCGCACTTCATCCCGGCCCGGCCCAGAATATCGTAAAGAAACCCGGTTTTTTTCACGGACGGGCCGGATTCCTGATCACAGGAAAAAAGCTGGTCTTCTTTTTTTTGTCCTGCATACGGGTCGATCTGTTAAAACCGAACCCCACCATCGTCACATCGTCCTGGGTTTCATTTTTGCCTTTATGGTCATTGAAAGTCTGAAGCATCATATCCCGCTGCTCTTCAAAAGGTAAGTGTGCATTTTCCCTCAGCAGTTCTTTGAACTGCCTGGAGCCAAACCTGCGGCGATTTTCCCCTCCGAGCTGATCAACAAAGCCGTCGCTTGCCATATAAAAAGACATCCTCTTTTCGATCCTGACCTCCTGATTGGTGAATTCAAAATTCAAATCAGACCTTTTATACCCAATGCTCTGCCTGTCCCCTTTGATGACATTCACTTCGTTATCGCGGATGTAAATCAGCGGCAGTCTTGCTCCGGCAAAGACCAGGCCGGCTTTCTCAGGTTTCACAAAACAGATGGCGGCATCTAAGCCGTCATTGGAAAGAGCGTACTCGGTATCCTGATGAAGCGATGTTTTGACGATGAAATTCAGTCGTTTCAGGATTTCACCGGGATCGTGGCAACCTTCATCCTTTATGATTCTCCTCAGACTGGAAGAGGCGATCATGGTCATAAACGCCCCGGGCACACCATGGCCGGTGCAGTCAATGACAGCAATGATAAAGCCCTCATCAACAGAATCTGCAAAAATAATATCGCCGCCCACGATGTCCCTGGGCATCCAGATAAAAAAGCTGTCAGGAAGGTGAAGTCTGATATTATCCAAATTCGGCAGCAGAGATGCCTGAATCATCTTGGCATACCGGATGCTTTCCATGATTTTCCTGTTGGCATCTTCCGCTGTTTTTCGGGCAGATTCCGCCTTTTTAAAGACATTCTCAAGATAAGTTTTCGCTTTCTGAAGCTCTGTCTCAATCCGTTTGCGTTCCTCAATCTCTTTCGTGAGTTTTTTATTCGCTGTTTTCAGCTCTGTCGTGCGTTTCTCCACCATCTCCTCAAGATGATCCTGATGCCTCTTCAACTCTACCTCAGCCTGCTTACGCTCTGTAATTTCTTTCCGAGTCCGCTTGTTGATGACCGCAAGCTCCTCGGTGCGTTCAAAAACGAGATGTTCAAGATGGTTACGGTAATAACAGAGTTCCAGATGGAGTCGCACACGCGCACTGACCACAGGCGGGCTGATGGGTTTTGTGATATAGTCCACCGCGCCCAGTTCAAGCCCCCTGGTCTCATTCCCCTCTTTCCCCATGGCGGTTACAAAAATAACAGGAATATCCTGAGTATTGACATCAGCCTTGAGTCTCCTGAGAACCTCGTACCCATCCATACCGGGCATCATAATGTCCAGGAGGATCAGATCAGGAGTTTCTTCGGAAGCAGCACATTTCAGTGCAGTATTGCCGTTTCTCGCGCCGATGAGTTTGTATTTCCCCTTGAGCACTTCCGCCAATATTCTGATATTGTTCTGCTCATCATCAACAATCAGTATTTTCTGTTTCTTGGAATCATCTGGCATCCTTATTCTCCGTAAGCGAAATCCCAAGCGTGTCAGCAATTCTTTTCAAAGTTGCCTGCGCCTCATCAAACTCATATCCGGTGATCTGGGCTTCAAGTTTCCGAGTTTCTTCTTCGATATCACAACTGGCCAGATATTTTTTGACGGATTCAAAGCAGTATTCAGTTTCTATATCGTTTTCTGCAATAAGTTTGCCAAGTTGGATCAGCATGGGAGTTATTTCAGACAAATTTGGCGCATCCTTCTCAGACATGGCATTGTCCCCGATATCTGTCTCCGTCATATCATTCAATGTCTGTATCGCTCCCAACACCCGGGTCAGTTTTTCTTCCAGGCTCCGGACCCTCTGCTCAATATCATCTGACCTGCCGCTGTCAATAGCTGTTTCCAGAAGATCTGCATCCGACTGCACTTCCTTTAAAGAAAGATTGCCTGCCACGCCTTTGAGGCCATGGGCCAGATGACATGCATGGACCATATCCCTGATGGAAAGTGCGTCCTTTATCTCACCTGTAATGCCTGTATATTTTACAGCAAACTTTTTTAAGAGCTTTATAAAAAGTTTCCTGTTCCCCTGCAATCGCAGCAATCCGGCCTCAATGTCAATTCCGGGAAGGATCATGGGAAAATTTTTCCTTATCTCCTGAATGTCAATGCTGTTCATGCCAGTCTTTATGCCCGCCGGGCTTTTCCACTGTTTTATCCATTTTTCCAATACGCTCAGAAGCTGTTCAGAAGCGAACGGTTTTGAGATGAAATCATTCATTCCCGCCCTCAGGCATTTTTCACGTTCCTTCTCCCCGGTATCGGCTGTCATGGCAATGACAGGAATTGGATGTCGGATGTCTGATGCCTGATGCCTGATTTGGGTATCAGATTCCGAGTTTCCAGTTCCCAGTTCCCATTTTTCATTTTCCCATTTCCGAATCTCTCCTGTCGCTTCATAGCCGTTCATCACCGGCATCTGAATATCCATGAGCACCACGTCATAATGATTCTTTTTTACCGCATCAGTCGCTTCTTTCCCGTTATCTGCAGTTTCTGCCAGGATGCCGGCGTTATCCAGCATTTTCAGGACAATTTTCTGGTTGACAGCACTGTCATCCACCAGAAGAATCCTGACAGGAGGCTGCGAATACCTGGTTCCTGATCCCGGGGCATTCTGCGTCTCTTTCCGATGAAAGATATCTGCGAGTGCGTCAAAGAATGCGGACTCTTTTACCGGTTTGGTCAGACAGGCATTTACTCCGATCCGCTTTCCCATATTTATCTCCCGTTCACTGTCAAAGTTTGTGAGCATGATAATCGGAATCCCGGCCAACTGAGGATCCTGCCGTATCATCTCCGCTGTGGTGAATCCGTCCGGTCCGGCCTTCTTCCTGTCTGTCAGCACAAGCTGATACGGCGTATTCAGGCCGGCAGCCTCTTTCAACTTTTTCAAAGCGTCTTCTCCGGAAGCAGCCAGTGCGGCCTCAAGTCCGCAGGAACCCGCCATGTCATAAAGAACCTGCCTGCCTGTTTCACTGTCATCCGCAATAAGGGCTTTCAGACCGGAAAATTTGGCAATAAGAAGGGGTTCCTTTTCTTCAGCCGGTCTTTCAAACGGAAGCGTAAAAGAAAATGTGCTCCCTCTGCCTGATGTGCTTTCTGCCTGGATATTCCCTCCCATCAGGTGTACCAGGCTTTTGGATATGGCAAGTCCGAGTCCGGTTCCTCCGTAATTTCTTGTGGTGGAACCATCTGCCTGGGTAAACGCTGAAAATATCCGGGTGATGTTTTCCTGTTCAACACCGATACCGGTATCTTTTATGGAAAAGGAAAGCAATGTTTTTTTTTGTGTCGTCCGGACGCATGCAATTTTGATAAATATCTCACCGGATTCAGTGAACTTGACGGCGTTGCCGATCAGGTTGACAAGTATCTGTTTCAGGCGCACAGGGTCTCCTATAAGGGCATCCGGCACATCAGGCGATCTGCCGATATTCATTTCAATTCCCTTTGTCGCTGCCTGCTCTCCGAACATGTCCGCCAACTCATCCAGAATATTGTGCAATTGAAAACCTGCTCTTTCGGTGACAAGTTTTCCAGCTTCAAACTTGGAAAAATCAAGAATATCATTAAGCATTCCAAGGAGGGTGCGGGCTGAAGAGCTCACTTTGGTCAGATAATCCTGCTGCTTATGAGTCAGTTCGGTTTTGAGCACCAATTCTGTCAGGGCGATGATGGCGTTCATCGGCGTACGGATCTCATGGCTGATGTTGGCCAGGAAATGGGTTTTTGCCCGATTGGCCTGTTCAGCGTCTTCTTTTGCATGGCGGAGCACGTCTTCCGCATGCTTGCGTTGGATAGCGGAACCGAGCGTGTTTGCAGCGGCTTTCAGGACATCAATTTCCGCGGGGAGCCATTCCCGTTCTTTTATGTGTTCGTTAAAAGCAATGCTCCCCCACCAGTTTGATCCTTCAAAGATAGGAACGATCACAATTGACAGAATCCCCTGAAACATCAGGACTTTTCGTTCATTCGGAGGGAAATTCCTTGTATGACCGTAAATGGCCTCCCCTTTCCCCAGCATCTCCTCCCATCGTTCAAAACCGTTCTGATAATACAGTTCCTGAAGCTCCGGTCTTTCTGTTTGGGAAGCAATATCCGGATCCGTCCATTTGCGGCGTTGGATCATCATCAGCGTATTTGCGGCATCCCGGGCGTTTTCAAAGATGAAAACACGACTGATGCCTGTACCTCTGCTCAGGCTTTCCAGAACTTCATCAACCCTGTCCTCCCAGTCGGGCGTTTTGAGGAAACAATCCGCTACAAAAGCTGCTGCCTGCAAAACAGCATCACGCCGCCGCAAGGATTCCTCCATGTTTTTGCGCTCAGTGATATCTATGCTGATTCCGACCATGCCGGCGACATTGTCTTCTTCATTCCGATACGGAACTTTTGTCGTCATCACCCATCTGGAATCCCCGTCGGGACTGGTGACAGGTTCTTCCATGTCCAGAATCGGATCGCCCGTATTCATGACCTGATGGTCACTTTTCCTGTGAAGTCCGGCCTGAGCCTTTGTGAAGAAATGATAGTCTGTTTTGCCGGCGATTTCGCCGTCCTCTGCGCCGACCATGTCGGCAAAAGCCTTGTTTGCCGCCAAATATTGCAACTTCCTGTCTTTGAAATAAACGGTGGCCGGAATAGAGTCAACGAGACAGCGCAGCAGGGCCTGCTGTTCAGCTACCTGCTGTCTGACACGCATACGTTCAGTGATATCCCTTGAACATCCGACGATACCTGCAAATTTTCCCTGTCTGTCAAAGAGGGGGGTCTTGCACACTTCCAGATATATTTCCTTCCCGTCGATCACTGCTCTTTCCGTAAATGTTGACGACCTGCCCCTGTTCAATGTCTGATCATCACTGTTGACAACGATTTCCCCAAATCCGTCTATATGAACAACTGACCTGTAAAACGGGGCGATCTCAGCGTCGGTTTTGCCGATGCATGCTTCCTGGGAGCATTTCAATATCCGTTCACAGTGCGGTTTGCTGCTGAAAATATATCTGAAGTTTTTGTTCTTAAAATAAACCATATCTTCCATCTGACTCGTCATAACATCCAGAATATAGCTTTGATATTTAAGTTTTTTCCTTCCCCGCTCCTGTTCTGCGGCTTTCTTTTCAAGTGATCTGACCTTTTGTGCCAGTTCTTCATATGTTGGCTTCCTTTCCATCGGACCGTCCCTGAATTGCCAAACTTTTCCCTTAAATGATCTTTTATAAACTGAATCAGGCAGATGTCTGATTGTATGTTCACAGTTCCGCTTGCAGGCGGTCCTGTTCGGACGGTCTGGCCGACGACTGAAAAGCCGCCTGAACGCGGAACCATGAATTTTCGATTACGAACAGGTCATGCTGTCCTGTTGCCTGAATAAATATCAATCGTTCGACTGAGCCCGCCTAAGTCTGAGCCCGCCGAAGCCCCCGCGAGCCTGGGGCAGACAAATTGCAAATTCACCCTTACAATTTATGTTTATTAGCATAATAGCAGCCAAGTTCAAAGGATTAAGATACTGATGATCAAATTTTTCGGACTTGCTTAATCTGTGCTTTTTAATTATACAGGAAATCATAAAATTTTCTCCTGTTGGATTGAAAAAAAATCCGGATTGAATGGAAATCAGATTTTGTTCTTACTCAAATATTTTAATTAAGGAGCCGGAAATTGATTATTCTGTATAACATTTTGTTTTTCATCGTGATCTTTGCAGCTTTTCCTTTGATAATCCCAATTATGCTTTTCTCCCGTAAACGCCGGAATACAGTCCTCCAAAGACTGGGGCTTTCCAAATTTCAAATCCCAGATACCAAATCTCAAGTTCGGATATGGGTCCACGCGCTTTCGGTGGGAGAAGTTCTTTCTGCGGTACCTCTTGTTGAGGGACTGAAGGAGCGTTTCAGTGATAAAACCATTGTTTTTTCAGCTTCCACCGAAACAGGGTTTCAGATAGCAAATACGCTTTTGAAAGAACAGGCAGATGCTATCTTTTTCTTTCCTTATGATTTAATATTTTCTGTCAGACTTGTGGCAAAAGAAGCCGACCCTGCTCTTGTGGTTATTGTTGAGACAGATATCTGGCCGAATTTCCTGTTTGAAATGAAAAGGCGGAATGTGCCGGTACTCCTTGTGAATGCAAGGCTCTCAAAAAAATCTTTTTCAGGATATAAACGGTTTTCATTTTTTACGGAATCCCTGTTTCTGAAATTTTCAAAAGTCTGCGCGCAGTCTGCTGAGGATGCGCGGCGATTCAAATGTCTCGGGGTTCCTTCAGATTCCGCAACAATTACAGGAAATGTCAAATTTGATCGGACAGATGACCCCATATCAGAGGCAGAGATTGAATCACTGCGGCATTCAATGAACATAGAGCCGTCCCGGAAAATCATCGTGGCAGGAAGCACCCACAAAGGGGAAGAGGCTATTCTTTCTGATGCTTTTTCACGAATAAAAAAAAATTGTGACCTTCTCCTGATCATTGTTCCCAGGGACCCGGATCGCGCCGGATCAGTATGCAGAATTTTCAAAAGAGCCGGCTTTTCCGCTGTCACATTGTCGGAATTGGGAAAGACAGAATCAGGCAAAAAAACTGACGTGATTGTCATTGACACCATCGGGCTTTTAAGAAGGCTTTATGGTCTGGCCGATATCGCTTATGTCGGTGGCAGCCTTGCCCGTTTCGGGGGACACAATCCGCTTGAGCCTGCTGTATTCTCAAAACCAATCCTGTTCGGGCCTGACATGAGCGATTTTGCGGAGATATCAGA
>JAOZLU010000030.1:0-1496 GCA_029934695.1 Desulfobacterales bacterium
ATCTTTTTGTTAAGAGCTATATCATCCCACATTTTGAAAAACGATAAGGAGAAGGTATGATGAAAAAGCGTATGTTTATTTTTAGTTTCCCCATTATGTTCTTGTTTGTCCAACTGAATTTTGCCTTTGCATTGCAAGAAGCACAATCGGAAATCGAATTTGCATCCACTCCCAATCCTGTCGGCTCAGGAGCAAGGGCAATGGGCATGGGCGGCGCGTTCATCGGTATTGCTGATGATGCCACAGCAGCATCATGGAATCCGGGCGGGCTTGTCCAACTGAAAAAGCCGGAACTGTCCCTTGTGGTGAACGGTTTTCACCGGACTGAGGATAACACCTTAGGACATTACCCAGAAGCCGGCGGCTCTCAGGATGTTTCAGGGAAAGATATTAACTACTTCAGCATTGCCTACCCCTTTAATTTCCTTCATCGGAATATGGTCGTTTCCCTGAACTATCAGCATCTTTATAATTTTACACGGGAAGGGCGTTTTCCTGACAAGTATTCGAGTGAATCAACAGAAGAAGGAATAACACGCATAACCACCGTAGATGAAATAATTGATTATCAGTTGAGCGGAGATCTTTCAGCCCTCGGAGTTGCGTATTGCATTCAGATTGTCCCACAGTTTTCATTTGGCTTCACATTAAATTTCTGGGAGGATGATCTGCTCAATAACAAATGGGAAACAACATACCACAGTTCAGGTTCACAAACCATTGAAGCGCCTTTGCATCCCCCTTTCATATATCCAGAAAAAGAAGACCGCAGGGAACAGTATGTGTTCAGCGGTTTTAATGCCAATATCGGCGTTTTATGGCGCACAAGTGACAAACTGACAATCGGGATGGTCTTCAAATCACCTTTTACAGCAGACATAAAACATGAAACGGTAAGGGATGATTATCCGAAAACCGTTGCAGATGAAAAACTGGATATGCCCATGTCTTACGGAATTGGCATAGCGTACCGGTTTTCAGACCAGTTTACGCTGTCAGCAGATATTTACAGAACCGAATGGCAGGATTTTATTCTTAAAGATTCAGAAGGCAATGAAACTTCCCCTGTCACCAAAAAATCTCCTGATGAATCGGATGTTGACCCCACACATCAGATTCGGCTTGGGGCAGAATATCTTTATATTCATCCCCCGTCGAACTATGTCATTCCTCTCAGGGCTGGCGTATTTTATGACCCCGCACCTGCTGAGGGAAGTCCTGATGATTTTTACGGATTCTCTCTCGGTTCCGGCATTACCTTGGGCAGATATGTTTTTGACATTGCCTGCCAATATCGTTTTGGCAATGACATTGGCGCTTCAATGATTCAAAATTATAATTCCCATTTTTCCCAGGATGTGGATGAATATATGATTTATTCCTCGTTAATCATCCATTTTTAAGGCATAAAAATATTTCACAAAGTTTTTCTGTGATATAAAAAAAATCACACAAAGCCACAAAGAACACAAAGAGGCACAAAGCTTTTCTGTGAT
>JAOZLU010000030.1:1596-25142 GCA_029934695.1 Desulfobacterales bacterium
CACAAAGCCACAAAGAACACAAAGAGGCACAAAGCTTTTCTGTGATATAAAAAAAATCACACAAAGCCGCAAAGAACACAGAGGGGCACAAAGTTTTTTTGTCTTTTCTCTGTGATCTTTGTGTCTTTGTGTGGGTTCATAAAAATATTTCACAAAGAACACAAAGGGGCACAAAACTTTTTTTTCTTTGTGATCTTTGTGTCTTTGTGTGGGATCATAAAAATATTTCACACAGAGCCGCAAAGAACACAGAGGGGCACAAAGTTTTTCTGATCTTTGTGTCTTTGTGTGGGTTCATAAAAATATTTCACACAAAGCCACAAAGAACACAAAGGGGCACAAAGAAATATTTCACACAGAGCCACAAAGAACACAAAGGGGCACAAAGTTTTTCTGTGATCTTTGTGTCTTTGTGTGGGTTCATAAAAATATTTCACACAGAGCCACAAAGAACACAGAGGGGCACAAAGTTTTTCTGTGATCTTTGTGTCTTTATGTGGAATCATAAAAATATTTCACACAAAGCCGCAAAGAACACAAAGCTTTTCTGTCTTTTTTCTGTGTTCTCTGTGTCTTTGTGTGGGATCATAAAAATATTTCACACAGAGCCACAAAGAACACAAAGGGACACAAAGCTTTTTTTTCTTTGTGATCTTTGTGTCTTTGTGTGGGATCATACCCAATTTTAGCGTGAGACACTCTTATTCAAACCAGTTATGTAAGAAAACAGCCTCTTTTGTGTATTACTAAAACAAGGATGGCCATTAATGTCGTTATTTTTTAATGAATTAACAACCATAGACCGGAGTGCAAAGCTTGCTTTGCGAGTCTGTAAATTTCACACAAAGCACTCCCGGGCTGCCAAAAATTATCTTAAAATTTAAAGGAGGTGGTTTATTGTGAAAAAAGCAATAACCATTTTTACCGTCTGCATCTTATGTCTTTTCACCATTCTGCCGAGGTCGGGACACGCACTTGTCGGGCATACCCACTTCTGGGTGTGTGTGCTGAATGTTTATTATCAGCCCATAGCAACTGCCGAGGTATTGGCCCGTAGCACAAAAACCGGAAATTACTATACACTGACATTCCGGGGATGGGGATATTATAATGAAACGCTTGTGCCGGGAACTTACGATGTCATCGTCAATGGCCGGGTACTTAAACGAGGGGTTTATGCCAGCGCGTTCTGGTATGTCTTCGCGACGTGTTTTCTATAAATCTCGACAGTGAAAAGTTGAAAGTAAAAGGTTGAAAGTACTTGGAGCAAAATCATGATCAGAAAGCAGACAGCAGATAAACGAAAACACATCGCCCTGTTAATGATGATACTGGGTCTGTTGTTTTTAACAACAGGAATACCGGACGTGGCGCATTCAGCCGTCAGAATATGGCATGTTGCCAAAAACGGCTCGGATTTTTCAGGGAGCGGCTCGACAACAAAGCCTTTTGTCAGCATCCAGAGAGGAATTGATGCCGCAGGGAACGGAGATAACGTGTCGGTGCATCCGGGAACATACACGGAATGGATCAGTTTCAGGGGCAAAAATATTGTCGTCGAATCTTCAGAAGGCTTTGAAAACACGATCATAGACGGAAGCAAAAGCCGTGCGGCAACCACAGAGGCAAGTCCGTCCGTGAAGGGTGCCGTCACTTTTGAAGGTGAAGAAGATAACAGTGCCGTATTGAGAGGATTCACGATCCAAAACGCTCCGATCAGCGGAATTTACTGTCTTTCTTCCGGCCCCACCTTGGAGTATTTAAAAATTACTCACAACAGCGCAGTTTCCGGAGCGGGAATCTTCTGTGACGAGTATGCGGCACCTGTCATAAAAAATTCTGTAATCTCAAATAACACAAGCAAGAATCGGGGCGGAGGAATTTACTCTCGGAACTATTCACACCCGATTCTGAAAAACCTTGAAATTACGAACAATTCAGCCTACAGCGGCGGCGGGATATATTGCGACACCTCTGAACTGAGTCTGACATATATCACCATTTCGGACAACTCGGCAGTACAGGGCAATGGAATTTTCATCCAAAGCACATCTGTTCTGAGTCTGAGGAATACGATTATCTGGAATAACGAAATACTCTTAGATGATGAGGAGTATATGCAGAAACCAAACAACCTTATTATTTTCCACTCAGACATACAAGGCGGACAGAACGGAATAATGAACAGTCATAAAGCCATTATTAACTGGTCCGCGGGAAATATTGACGCAAATCCCCTGTTTGTGAATCCGGAAGCAGGCGATTACCGTCTTTCTGATCCCAGCCCCTGCATTGAAACGGGCATGATGCTGCCTGATGAAATGGATAATACAGATATTTATGGGAGCCCGCGTCCCACCCCGGCCGGTTCTGATCCGGATATGGGCGCTTATGAGAATCAGGCTCAGGATATATATGTGGATGCCATGTTCAGCGGTGCGGAAGCAGGATCACGCAGCACTCCCTACAAAACCATTGCCAAGGCGATTGAGAATGCCACCCCCGGCAGCACCATTCATGTTGCCGAGGGGAGATACACCGGGGCCCTGGCAGTGAAAAATATTGACGATCTCAGGATAACAGGTGGCTGGACCAGAAACAGATGGACCCGGCCTGAACCCGCAGACCCGAATTCCACCGTGATCATGGCAAACGGCAGCTCAACAGCCGTTCTTCTGAGCCATGCTTCCAATATCTTTGTTGAAGGATTTACCATTGTGGGAGATCAGGTCGGAATGCGTATTGAAAACGTATCCGGTGCTGAGATTCGCAACAACATCATCCGTATTGGCAGTGACGGGGAATTGGCAGGAATACAGTGCGAGAGCAGCAGCGGGCAGATCATCAGAAATCGCATTCATATTGCCGGCAGGAATCCGGATACTTCCTCCGGCGACGGCATCACTTTGAAATCCCTTTCCGGTGATATAGTTCTGGAAAACAACATTATTTACCTCGAAGGGAATACGCTCCGGGGAATTCGGGAAGTTGACGAAAACGCCACACCTGCCACACTCCTGCACAACGAATTTTACTCAGTTGAGAATGCGATACTTTATGGCGATGCAAACGGGCGGGGAAATATCCGGACCTGTGAACGCCTGAACAACAGCACACTGAATGATATTCCGGACTATGGCGGCAATATCTGCAATGTCCTGCCCCAGTTCTCCCCGTGTACGCCGCCCTGTGCAGATATTGTGACCATCCCGACGCCTGAAGATACTGACGGGGACGGAATACCTGACAATGAGGAAGTCTATTATTTTGGTGATATGTCCAACGACGGTTCCAGAGATACTGACGGAGATGAACTCACAAACCTGGATGAATACATCAACGGAACTGACCCAACACTTTGGGACACCGACGGCGACAGCATTGCAGACAATTGGGAAGTCCTTAACGGAATGAATCCCCTTGATGACGACGCAAGACAGGATGCGGATAATGACGGCTACTCCAACTTCCAGGAATATGAAGGCGGCACAGATCCGAATAATCCTGACGAATATCCCTTCATCCGGGACGATATCGTCACCACAGAAGAGAACACGTCCGTTACAATCCCTGTTCTTGAGAACGATGACGGAAACAATCTTACAATCGTATCCGTGACCCAAGCTGAAAAAGGGACAGTGCAGACGATTTCCAAAACGTATCTGCGTTATATTCCGAGCAGGGATTTTCAGGGAACAGACAGTTTTGAATACACCACCCAAAATCAGAAAGGTCATACAGGAAAGGCCCAGGTGATGGTCTATGTCAGACCCGTACCACTGTCAGAAAATGCACTGAGCTTTGACGGTACGAATGATTATGTGATCCGAAATTCCGTGAATAATTACCCTTCGGAAGAAATGACCGTTGAATTCTGGATCAGGTCGGCGGGAACAGGGTATCAGTCACTTTTTTCCTATGCTTATGAAAATGCTGACAACGGCTTTTCCATTGCACTTGATGAGAATTCTGTTTTCCATGTATATATGGGCGACAAGGAGGTTACAGGCGGTTCTGTGGAGGATAACAACTGGCATCATGTTGCGGTGACTTGGCAAAGTTCCGACGGGAAGATAAAAATATTCAGAGACGGTTATGCAGTGCTTTCAGGAACTTTTACCCGGGACGATGCAGTGGCAGACGGTGGGTTCCTGGTGCTGGGCAACAGTCAGGGATGCGTCCGTGAAACCGGGGACTGTCAGGCATTTCGCGGCGAAATGGACGACGTCCGCTTATGGAATTATGCGCGCCTCCAGGAAGATGTTCAGCGGGATATGAACAAACATCTTCGCGGTGACGAAAATGGTCTGGCCGGTTACTGGCGTTTTGATGAAGGGGGCGGACAGACCGCGTTTGATTATTCTCCCAATGGCAACCACGGACAACTGGGATCAAAGAACGGTACAGATGATAATGATCCCCGATCTGTAACAACATCTCCGCTTATCCCGCGCATGATCTATGTGGACGGATCACTTTCCGGTGATACAGAAGCAGGAAGTGTCAGTTCGCCTTATATGACCATTGGCAAAGCCATCCGGGTCGCACCTCCTGACAGCAGCATCCGGGTTGCCAAAGGCACATATCCCGAAGCCCTGACCCTTTCGAATATTGACGGATTGAAGATAGAGGGGGGCTGGAATCACACCCCGGGCATTTGGAACCGCGATGATCCCATAAACCCGAATTTTACCGTGATCATGGCCCCGGACAGCCCGGTGGCTGTTCGTATGCTATATGCCCCTGACACAATTTTTGAAGGTTTCACAGTTTTCGGCACTGAGACCGGGGTGAGTGTAGAGAACTCCGATAATGCCCAGATTCGTAACAATATTATCCGCGTCACTGACGACGGCGAGGACGCAGTGGGAATACACTGCATAAACATGAGCGGACGTGTTGCCGGGAACCGGGTGCATCTGGCCAGCAGGACCAAGCCCGCGCATGGCATGGTTTTACAGAATCTTCCGGCAGCCCCTCTCCTCATTGAGAATAATATCATCTATATGCAGGGAGGAGATATGACGGGCATTCTGGAACTTCGCAGAGATGCCACGCCTGACACCCTCCTGAACAATGAATTCTACGGAGATAAAAATGCGAGACTCTATTGGGATGGGAACAGACGGGGCATAATCAGAAACTGTGCGGGCCTGAACGATGACACTCTGAATGATATTCCGAACCGGGGGGGCAATTTCTGCAATCTGTTGCAGCCTTACAAGCCGTGCCTGCCGCCCTGTGCGGATGTTGTCATGATCCCGGAGCCTGAAGATACTGACGAAGACGGGATGCCCAATAACTGGGAAGTCTATTATTTCGGAGATATTTCACACGACGGGACCGCGGATGAAGACGGCGACGGCCAGACAGATTTGGAGGAGTATGCAGAGAAAACAAAACCGGTGAGCTGGGATATCAAAGTGACACTCCGTCCCCAGAGAGTCACAGACGAAGGCGCACAGTGGAGCACGGACGGTGGACTTGTATGGCGAGACAGTGAGGAAACCGTCTCTGTATCTGAAAGTTTTATGCTGGATTTCAAAGATATCCCCGGGTGGAACGCCCCGTCCCGTCAGACAATAACGCCGGTGGACGGACAGCCTCTGTCCATAATTGTCATGTATTCACTGGAGAATTACACTTTGACTATTTCAGGGGAAGGATGCGAAGGTAACGTAAAGGTCAACGGGGAAGCATATCCCCTGCCGTGGGACGGACAATTTGTTTCAGGCGAACAGGTAAGCCTTGAGTCCGTGTCTGATACCGATTGCAATTTTCTCTATTGGTCCGGCGATATCATAGATACAGCCAATGCAGTTGAACTTACCATGGACGGGAACAAAGCCGTCAAAGCGATCTTCACGGCTGTGGGGACGCATTTTGCCCTTCCCCAGTCCACGCCTGTATATATGGATATGGAAGGTAAAATTTATGATGCCCTGAATAATAAGATTGCCGAGGGTGACGAACTTGCTGTTTATGTCAGCGACGGGAATGACGGGTTGCTGACGGTCGGATACAGCCTGTATGGTGAAGATGGGTATTTTGTACGCGTTTACGGCGATGACAAAACAACTCCTGAGAAAGACGGTGTTGCTCAGGGAGATACGCTTATTTTAAAGACATACAGCCAGCGTGAAGAGATGAAATATTCCCTCCATCTGATCTCAGATGCCTATACTTATGAAGAAGGGACCCAAAAAATATGCAACTGGAGATACAGGAATATCCAGCGGATCCCTCTTCATACAGGCTGGAATATGATAAGTTTCAACGTCAACAAGTGCTTTTACACGGGAACCAAACCCGCCTGCGACATGATTGAAGGCATCGAATATGAGCAGGTGAACACTGTTGCCGAAATTTTGTCCTCCATAGATGGTCAGTATTCTTATATCCGGTCTTTTGACTGCACTGGCACGAAGTCTTACAACCTGACGCAATGGAGCGACATGAGTTATATGGCCGCGGGATACGGTTACGAAATCAGGATAAACGAAGACGCGGACGTGGATGAGAACGGGCTGATTCACCTTGAGCTTGAAGGAAGTCTTGTGAGCGGCAAGACGCCCATTCCCTTGCAACCGGGATGGAACTTTGTGGGTTATCTCGGAGGCAAGGTGCTTTACACAGGTGCGACTCCGCCCGCGCTGCATTATCCCGAAGACACCACAATGAATTCTGTTCGCACAATTGGTGACGCGTTTTGCTCCATTGACGGCAAATATATGTATGTTGAGGGATTTGATAAGACCGGCATCATCTCTTATAATCTGACGCGGTGGAGCAATCTGAAGTATGTGGGTCCGGGATACGGATATTGGCTCAAAGTCAATGACGGCGAGCAACCGTATCTGATATGGGACAGCCAATGTAATTCTGAATGAATGGGGTTTTAGGTTTTAGGGTTTTAGAGTTTTAGGAATCAATAAATTTTTTCTTAAAACCTAAAACTTAAAACCTAAAACCTAAAACCTAAAACCTAAAACTTAAAACCTAAAACCTAAAACCTAAAACTTAAAACCTAAAACTTAAAACCTAAAACTTAAAACCTTAACTCCTTAACCCTCAAAAAAAGAGGATCATGATGAGCTTCAAAAAATTTCTTGCCATCTTACTGACCGCAATATTGGGAATATTGACCATTACCGTTTCTTCCCCCTGTGAAGAAGGGCTCATGCACTTTACAGACTTCAAAAAGATACGTGCAGCATCTAAATATGCCGGAAGAGTGACCATAAACGGAACGGATGCTGCTGACGGTGAGGATGAGATCGGTGTTTTTGTCAGCGACGGTTTCGGCGGTGAAATGCTGATTGGGGCATGCGTCATGGGCGAAATTGTGGGAGGTTATTATTTTGTGGCTGCTTATGAGGATGATTCCACAACCCTTGAGAAAGATGGTGCTTACGATGGCGAAGAACTGATATTCAAAGTATGGGATAAAAGCGAAGATAAAGAATATGCAGTCCCACCCTCCTTTGACTACATGTTTTATGAGGAAGATAGTGAGGAAAATCCGGAATGGAAACTGCTTGAACCCTTGTTTCCTCCGGTATGGGAAAACGGAACCCTCATCGGATTCGGATTCCTGAATCTGGCTCCCCCTGTCAATCCGGGGGATATTAATGGCAGCGGCCACGTTGACCTTAAAGACATCATTACGGTGCTTCAGTCTTTGACAGGAACCGATATGGAGGGCAGGGTTTATAAGGATGCAGATATCGGTGAGGATGGCAGGATCGGCATGGAAGAAGCTGTTTATGTGTTGCAGCTTGTAGCAGAGATTGAATAATAAATGAACATGTCCAAATTCACCCTTTTCCCAGGCGACTCTATGGTCTTCAATACCTGAAATCTGATTGAGTTCCTTCTGTTATCATTTGCTCTGTCAAGGGCAATCCATTCTTCTTTTGTTTTGCATGCACCTTTCATCGGTATTTCAAAAGGGAGCACTTGCATAAATTTTGATTTCATCTTTTTTACTGGCATATATTTTCCTTTATTTTCTGCACATAACGCCTGAGATAAAATCAAAAAAATTTCTGTCAGGACTGTTGTTCATTATCTGAAATAAAGTATTTTAATATGGCGATTATCGATCTGCCGTCATTGAAAGGATATGTATGTCTGTCTATTGTCGCCACATTATCCTTTAAATTTACAAATCGCCACGATATGCCGTCAGTCACCACCCCATAGACAGTATCCCGGACAATGCCTGCTTTGTCATTGAACAATGCAGCTGCAACCATTTCAGCTATGCATTGAGGAAAGCCGGGATTAATATCATTATTTTTGGCTTCCACCAGGACGATGACAGGTGCTCTGATTTCCAAATCATCCAAATAGCTGCACACCAGCCCGTCAGGATTGCCTGTCAAGCCCTTTGAAGCATCGACATTAAAATATTTTTTTATAAACAGGCTTATGGGCAATGTCTTCTTCAGCTCTATCAGAACATTATCGACAATAAGAGACTGTCTGGCCGCTTCCGTATTAATATTAATGGCAAGATCGTATGACAGCTCCATCGTTTCAACAAACCAGGAGCTTAACTCTGCCGGTTTTATATCCACATATAATTTGGAAGCCTGTTTTATATTTACTTCCAGCTCTTTTTCTACCTGAGCCAGTGTTTTAAAATCTGTATAAGCCATTAGCATAGTCTTTTTAAATAATTCATGATTTTTACGAAAAAATCAAACCGGATCGGGTAGCCGGTGGCTGTTGCCAGCCCTAAGAATCATGAATGCAAGTTTCCCCCGTATAAGGCACCGTGAGGCACCCGCTGGCGAAAAGCACTCATCGCCGACTTCATGGTACGGCTTCGGGGAACCTGTCCTTACGCCGGCGGTGCCGCATCTGCGATGAAGGAGCCTTCGGGTGCTGAAGCCTTCTGCGGTTTTAAAATCCGGGAATCTGAAAATCTGAAATTTAAAACCTAAAACTTATTAAAACCTGTTTCAATGGCCTCCAGAGAAGCCTCCAGCATCTTCTTTTTGTCTGTCAGCCGCTTTTCCAGAACGGCCTTGATATTCTCAAAAGAACAAAACAGGCTCTTTCTGTTTTCAACGGTTTGTGAAAGTTTGCTCAGCGCAAACCCCAGCAACACAAGATTGACGGATTTCGGGTTTCCTATTTTCTGTGCAAGGGCATCCGCATCTGCGAAAAATATTGCGGAGATTTCCGAAGCCTGAGAGGGACCATTTATCACCGCCCAGGCATCCGGTTTCAGGTAATCGCCGTGCTGAGGCAGATTTTCCGCTTTCAGGGCCAGCAATCCGTCTGCCTGAAAGGGGCGTATGAGAGGGCTGAAAAAGTCTCCCACCTTGAGATGCGACACCACCGTTCCCCCCCGCTGGGCCATACCGTGGGTTTCCGAGGTGAACACCGGAAATCCTTTGTTAATGGCGGCTTCTGCCAGAAGGCGTGTGACAAAAAGAACCCCCTGGCCGCCGACACCGCTGATGACGATTTGTTGTTGTATGGAGTTGTTCATAAATATGCTCCGTTCTGAAAATAATACGATTTGACCATTCACCATTCACCATTCAGTTTGATGGAATCCTTAGGACAGACATGCACACACACACCGCACCCGTTGCAAAGAATCGGATCAACCTGAACCCGTTCCTCCCCCTCATCCATAACGAGCGCGGGGCATTCAAAATGCTGGATGCAGTATCCGCATCCGTCACAGGAGTCGGTAATTTCAACCAATATGGGCTGATGCTGCTCATCTTTCCGAAACCTGTCAATAAGGCATGGATGTCTTGCAATGACAACGGCCGGTCCGTGTTCCCTGCTGTATGCCACAGCCTCTTTTACCAGAGGGATAAATTCATTCAACTGGTAAGGATCACCCTGTTTGCAGAATTTCACGCCGCATCCCTGAACCAGCGAGGGAATATCCACACGCTCAAGAGGCTCGCCGCCCGCACCAATGCCTGTGTCAGGTGTGGGCTGATTGCCGGTCATGGCGGTGGTCCGGTTATCCAGAATCACCAGCACAAAGCGCACATTCTGAACCACCGCATCAACAAGCCCGGGAATGCCGGCATGGAAAAAAGTGGAATCACCGATGGTTGCGACAATATCAGGACGCTTTTCCTGATGTTTGTACGCATGATAAAACCCCGCAGCCTGGCTGATGGCCGCGCCCATGCAAAGCACTGTATCCACAGCCCCCAAATTCAGGCCAAGTGTGTAACATCCGATATCGCTGGTATAAATTCCCTTTTTTGCAGCTTTTTTTATGGCAAAAAAACTGGCTCTGTGGGGACATCCCGCGCAGAGCGTGGGACGTCTCCCCGGGACAGAGGGCAGGCGGACCGGATCGGATTTGATTTCTGTAAATTTGCTGATGATATCCTGAATCATTTCAGGCAGAAGCTCCCCGACCTTTGGCACGGTTCCGTCCAATTTTCCCTTCACCCGGTTTCGGTCTGCAATCTGCATTTCAATGACGCCGGTGGTTTCTTCAATGACCAGAATTTCATCATAGCCGTTAATCATAAGGGATATAAACTCGCTGTGCAGCGGATATGGCTGAAGCACCTGGTACAAAGGAATCATCTCCCACAAGTCCAGGGCTTTCATGATTTCCTTTGCGTGAGCCGCTGCAACGCCGGACACAACCACTGCCTTACGTTTGGCAGACACTTGGGAGGTCTCAGGATTCAGCAGAATCGGAGCTGTTTGCTTATGTTCGGAAATGGCTCCCAGCTTTTTTTCCAGTTCTTTGTGCATAAGGTAGCGGAATTTCGGGGTTGCTGCCCATCGTGCAGGGTCTTTCTGAAAATCAGCGATTCTGTCAAGTGAAATCATCTCTGCCGGCAAAATATCCTGACGGGCATGACACACCCGCGTGGTGGGCCTGAGCATCACCGGAATCTCAAAGGTTTCCGACAGTTCATAAGCCATGGCCACCATATCTTTTGCCTGGGCCGGGGAATCCGGATCAAGCACCGGTATTTTTGCCATCATTGCCATCAGACGGCTGTCCTGCTCTGTTTGCGAAGAGTGAGGCCCCGGGTCATCCGCGCTGATCACCAGAAATCCGCCTTTTGTCCCGATGTACGCCGCGCTCATCAGCGGATCTGATGCAACATTCAACCCCACCTGCTTCATGCTGACCGCTGCACGCAGACCGGTCATGCTTCCTGCATAAGCAATCTCAAAAGCAATTTTTTCATTCACTGCCCATTGGATGTGCATTGGTGCTGAAGGCTTTTTCTGATCGCCAGAAAAAAGTTTCTCAAAGGAAACCACCGAAGAAAGGATTTCAGAAGCAGGGGTGCCGGGATATGAGGTTGCAATGGCACAACCGTTTTCCAACAGCCCCCGGGCAATGGCCTCATTGCCCAGCATTAATTGTCGAATATTCAATTTGTCTCTCCGTTACTTGACAGTAATTAAGGTTGAAAGTGCAATGGTGGGTTCCGCTTCGCTTCACCCACCCTACATTTTCTTGGAAAATAAAATTTTTGGCATCCTTCATATCTGCCCAAAAGCAGTTTACACTTTTGGTGATTTTAAAAAAAATCCATTTTTTCCCCATCTGTAAAATTTCTTTTCAAAACAGGATGTTGCAGGTTGCAAAAAAAAACATAAAAAATTCACTTTGCCGGAAAGTGTAAACTACCATAATGAAGGATGCCAAATTTTTCATAAGAATTTTTGACGGTCATAAATCATCACAACCGCATAAAATGATTAGTAATCATGCTTTCAGATCAATATATGGCTATCAATAATTCAATAGCTTGAAGGGCTGCATGCCACTTTACGGTAGCTTTTCACTGTCGAAACCATTTATTTCTGATATAAAATAATTAGTTTATTGTATTGTGGTGCAAGAGTCAAGTTTTTTCATGATTCAGAAAAAAAATGGTGATTACCGCGTTCCAGACTGTAATGGTTCAGTTTGATGGGATTTTTCAGGAAATCGGTTTTCTGAAATAACCATTTTTTTAAGTCGAGTTTGAAGCTAAAAACAGAGAGGTGCCAGGCGGCCGGAAATCGTGAGGTTCGCTCTGGACTGACCCAATCCCACCCATAACATCCCAATTTGCCTTGAAATCCTGCACAGTCTGACATCGCTTTCAGTTTTTTATTTGACATTTAGTCTGTTCTGCTGTATACATACCATGTATTTCTGGAAAAGAGGAAGATTATGAGCAGATGAAAGCTGAAAAGGAGTTTTCAACAGAAAATCTTACCGTGACAAAAACAGATGCGGAAGCATCCGGCAATCCTGAGATGGCTTGAAATTGCCCCAGACGACATTAAAAAAGATCGAAAGATCAGCAAACAAAAAGGAGAGAACTGTGAAAAAAATTTCCATGAATGAGAGGAACCGGGTCATACAGCAGATTCGTGACTTTTTTTCAGGAACAGATGCCCGCCGAGTCTCCGTGTTCGGGTCCTTTGCCCGGAATGAGACCCATTCCCGGAGCGACGTGGACCTGCTGATGGAAGTAGGCGAGCCCGTCGGCTGTCTGAAAATTATCGAATATAAACTGGCATTGGAAAAAATGCTTCGCCGGAAAGTTGATCTGCTGACACCCGGGGGAATATCTCCCAGAATAATGCCCCATATCCGTAAGGAGCTTACCCTGATTTATGAGAATACCCGACAGAATCCGTGTTGAACATATTGATGAGGCCATTTCGGAAATAGAGTCTTATATTGCCGGAGTGACTGAGGAGGAATTCAGAGAGAGTTCCCTGATTCGCTCGGCAACCATAAGACAGTTTGAAATTATCGGAGAGGCGGCAAACGCCGTGTCCGAGGAATTTGAAAATCAGCATCCCGAAATCCCGTGGAGACTCTGGGCAAATTTCAGAAACGTGCTTATCCACCAGTATTTTGGCGTGGATTATGCGGAAGTCTATAAGACCGTTCAGAATGACATGCCTGAGCTTAAATCACATATCAGAAATATTCTGAGTCATTCGCAGGCGGAAAGCTGAAAGCAAAGACGAGGGATAAATCCCCGGCTGAAAGCCAAAGTACGCTGAGGCGCACTGTGCGGCTCGACCCCATACAGCCCACGGCTGTAAGACATCTGCCGAATGAGTTTTTTGATTAAAATTTTACTCCCGACAAAACATTAAGGTTAATCAGAACAGATTCATGTTTCAGGGTGATGTTGCGGGCAATCTGACAAAAATGCTGCTTCAGAAATTTTTTAAACAGCCCCAATGATCCTCAATGCTCCAAAGAAGGATTCTCCCCCTTCGTCAAAGATTAAAAACCCTCAATTATCCCTGCGGGACAGGAATATCGGGGTGATGAATTGTTCCCGGCAATGAATTACCGGGCTATTCTCAGTTGTCCCTACGGGACAAAAAATAATTTTGGTAATCGGTCCCCGGCAATGAATTGCCGGGCTATTCCCTACAGGACAGGAATATCGGGGTGATGAATTGTCCCCGCTAATGAATTGCCGGGCTATTCTCAGTTGCTCCTTCGGAACTGAAAATCCGTTCTTATCCCTAATCCATGTAGATGGCGGTGAATTGCCGGGCTATTTTCAGTTGTCCCATTTATTCCGGTGCCGTTGAATAATTTCAGATGGTTGCGGACAGGCTTTCAGCTTTTTACTTCCAACTTTTTACTTCCAATTTTTAGGAAACAATAAAATGACTGAAATTTCAGATAAAAAACCGGTTGTCAGGCTTATTGCCTCAGACAAAAACTGGATAGAGGGGGAGGCTGTCCGGCAACTGGATAAAACCGGTGAGCTTCCGGGAATGCGTTTCATTGTGGGGATGCCGGACATTCATCCCGGGAAAGGGCATCCGGTCGGGGCTGCCTTTGTCAGTGAAGGCTTGTTTTATCCGCATCTTGTGGGGAACGACGTGGGCTGCGGGATGGGACTCTGGAAAACCGACCTGCGGCAAAAAAAAATAAAACGGGACCGATGGACAGACAGACTTTCCGGCCTGGAGAGCGTATGGGACGGAGACCGAACTGACTGGCTCGCCCAGGACGGCGTGGCCCCCACCCTCTCAGACCTGGGACTGGGGACAATCGGAGGCGGCAATCATTTTGCGGAATTGCAGGTTGTGGAAAAGGTGATGGATCAGGACGCTTTCGACAGCCTCGGACTTGACAAAGCGTATCTTGTGCTGCTGGTTCACAGCGGTTCCAGAGGACTTGGGGACTCGCTGTTCCGATCTCATGCTTCAGAATACGGCGCAGGGGGATTGCAGGAAGGCTCGGAAGCAGCAGCCAAATATCTCTCCGGATATGAACACGCAGTGAAATGGGCCGTATCCAACCGGTCCCTGATTGCCAGCCGTTTCTTATCAGCTCTGGGCGCGGACGGTGAACGCGTTGTGGATATCTGTCACAATATGCTGGTTCAGACAGTGATGGACAATCGCACCTGCTGGCTCCATCGCAAAGGCGCTGTCCCTTCTGATAACGGGCCCGTGATTATTGCGGGGACACGCGGGTCACTGAGCTATCTGGTCAGTCCCCACGGAGATCAGGAAATGAACGCATATTCCCTGGCTCACGGCGCGGGGCGCAAGTGGAAGCGCAGTGACACCAAGAAACGTCTGAGCAGAAAATACACAGCCAAATCGCTTACTCACACGCGCCTCGGCGGTCGTGTGATCTGTGATGATAAATTTTTGCTTTATGAGGAAGCACCCCAGGCATATAAAAATATTGACATTGTGGTAAAAGACCTGCTTGATGCCGGGCTGATCCGTGTGATTTCAACCTTTTGTCCGCTGATAACGTATAAAATGAGGAAAGCATCATGATTTGCTGGTTACAGATCACTTCCGGCCGAGGGCCGGCCGAATGTTGCTGGGTTGTCACTCAGGCTGTCCGGCGCATCATGGAAGAAGCAGCAGAGCAGAGCCTGAAAGTCCGCATACTTGAGGCCATTTCAGGGGAAAAGCCGTCCACTCACAAATCCGCGTTGCTTGCTTTGGAAGGAGAGCGGTTTTCCGAATTTGTCCGGCAGTGGACAGGGACAGTTCAATGGGTGGGGAAAAGTCCGTTTCGGCCGCACCATAAGCGGAAGAACTGGTTTATCGGCGTTGATCAGTTAAAGCTGCCTGAATCCCGTCTCTGGTCAGAAAAGGATATCAGGATTGAAACCATGAGGGCATCAGGTCCGGGAGGTCAGCATCTGAACAAAACAGAAACAGCCGTCCGTGTCACCCTTGTGCCCGCGGGACTGAGTACCGTGGCGCAGGAGGAACGCTCACAGCATCTGAACCGGAAACTCGCACTGGCGCGTCTTGCCGAACTCGTCCGGCAGGAGGAAAACAGGGAGAAACTCAGAAATCAGCAGGAACGCTGGAGCCAGCATAACCGGCTTGAGCGGGGGAATCCTGTCCGGGTGTATGAGGGAAAGCGGTTCAGGCTCAGAAATCGCATATAAGTACCTGGCCAAAAGTTTTTCAGTAGTATTTCATCTTAATGCGAATCACTGCGATAAGAATATCAGGAGATGTATTCCGAGCCGACTCCTCTCAGTATTTTCTCCACCTCCTCCACCAGATTTTCAAAGGAAGTGTAAGCTGAGAAAGGGAGCCATAAGTATTTGATAAACCGTCGGAGAATTTCAATGGGATTAAGTTCGGGACTGTAAGGCGGAAGATATTTGACAAAAAGTCCTTTTTCTTCCCATTTTTCAATATTTTTCGTAAAGCATTGTCGAGGATCACAACCGTTTTTTTTGGTGATTGTCTCACTGAATTCGTCGAAACAGGCTGTCACTATGTCGCTGTCCGTGAAACATTCGAATACGAAATATGGTTGTCATGGATAGAGCCTGTGTTATCCCTTCTGTTATTCCGTTTGTTACCAAGTCTCTGTATAAGTTGTCCCATCACTGTTGTAACAAGTCCAGACACCGGATTTTTCACCAAACAGGCAACTCTCCAATTATTTCATATCCCAGCGCTTCGAGAGGAAGACGCATGGCATCAAGCGTAAACCCCATATCGTCTTTATTTTTTTGCTCACAAATTGCTGCCAGGATTGCCTTGCGCCCCTGGCCTGCCAGACGACTCGACCATCCTCCTGGACGATTATCATCAAAGTTATAAAAACAGTACAGGCGGTCGATGTCGACATTATTCGGGCAATCCTCTATTGCTTTATAAGGAGTATTGATATCCACTGAAGCGCCTTGTTAGGCAATTCTCAGTTTTCCATTAAAGGCAACTTTAAATTTACATTTTTATTGGTTGATATTCCGTCTACATGAGCACCGATATTTTCATCTTTTATTACAGCATGTAGATGCCAAGATTCCCCTGGATGAGTATAAACGCCTTGGTTATCAGCGGAATAGAACCCGATAACGGTCGCTTCTTGATTCTTTCTCTCTTCTTTTGCTTGCTTGAATAATTTTACTTTGCCTCCATGCCCCTTGAATTCGGTGTTTTGTCCGTTTATTACGTGCAACAGCAACATATTGAAATTTCCCTCCAGTATAAATGGAAAAGGGACATTTATATCAATACCATGTTGTTTCGCTTTTATTAATATAGTCTGAAAAAGTTGTTCTTTCAAAAACGCATTGTGGAGTTTAGTGGTTTTCCATGCTTTGACTTGGGATGTGGCCAGTAATACCGCTTTTTCATCAGCTGGAATACTATTTGAGGAGTTGCCTAGTCCGTCCTTACCGTAGTCAAGCCATATTTCGCTATTTACAATCGTGATTTCCCCCAGTCCCTTCTGAATAGCGCCAATTGCGTACCCGTTATTAGCGGGAATCACTTTTTGCAAATTAACAACACCCTTTGTTTTTTTCATGTGTATCATTTTCTTGTAATGACCATAACTCTTAATTTTGAATGTATCTATCTTGGAACTTGTACAAGCAGATATGATAAATAAGGCTGCGGCAAAAATAATATATTGGACAATTTTCATTTTTCTTTCTCCTTTGATTTATAAAAATTTACGCACATATCAAAGTGGACATGATACGAGCACCAGACATTTGTTTTATCAGAATGAACCACTTTAATATATAAACGTCTTAAATTAGATTTTGTTCCAACAATTTTATGATATGTTTCAATTTCATGTTATGAAATCAATCACTGAAATTGCAGGTGACGATGGCTCTTTCTTCTGACTCTGCGGGTGCCATCTGTTCCCGATCATTTTCGGACAGCATTCCTCTTTCGTGCAAGGCGATAACATCAAATCCGTATTTTCGCAACTGTACGGCTATACGGGGCGACAGATGTTCGTCAAGATACAGTTTCGGAGAGTCATGCGGCATAGGTCTGATCTCCCCGCCAGTGTCCGTGGCTGTTTTTTTGTCTCAGAATATCAATCTGTTCTCTGTTATCGTGATAGTAAGCCAAAGCACCGAAAACCTGGGCAGGAGTCAGGTAATCCCATTCCGCCAGAATTTCTTCCGCCGACATGCCTGCTTTGTAATAATAGCCGACAATGTGTCTCTCAGCGATGCGTGTGCCTCTGATAACAGGTTCTCCTCCGCAGCCCCCCTGTGTTCTCACAATATGCGGATAAGGAGTGCTTTGAATTTTATTATCGCTATTCATTATGAAAATATCTCACCTTTCTTTTTACGACATAACAGTTTTGATGGAAATCCCCTCCGACTTTCCCATTTACAGACCATGTCAGCCTGTATAATGGAAAATAAAAATATTCATAAGTTCAGATGGCAATATCAAAATATTCATCTTCGTCACTCAGTTTTTTAGCTGTTGCAATATCATGCATGGATTTAATCAGTCAATTCCTTACCAGTATCTTTTTCTCATCCATATAGAAGTCTTCCTTGATTTAAAATTTTGTATTCCAATGCGGCACGCACCTTTGAAAATTTTTCTGCTTCTTTATGTGTTTTTACCAAAATATCCAATGGATAAGGAATATCCCTCAAACAGCGGTAAACATGAGTGGCTCGTTTGGCAGGAGTAAGACTGCTTTCTTCCACTATTATCAAAAAGTCCAAATCACTGTTTTTATCAGGACTTCCCCATACATGAGACCCAAAAAGAAAAATACGCTCAGGTCTGAATTCACTCACGATCCTTTGATTCCATTTTTTTTGTTTGTCGTAAAAAGCCCAACGTCTGAGTTGATCGGCGGGGCTTTTTCCGTCCGATCGAACGCCGGGTTATGCATTTAAACATGTGGTTGCGGAGTTTTTTATTCCTACTTGTGCTGCCACTTTATATACCGGTGCTATTTCATACTCTCTCAGAAACCGGTTCATCGCCCGTATCTTTTCTCTGGGCGTTCCGGGAACAATTCCGTCCCTGTTGGCTATCTGATCCCAGATATCCAGCAGATCATCTGTCGGATATCCTTTGTAATTTTTGGGTAAGTTTCGTTTTTTCATCTTCCGAACCTGCCTTTTTTATAAGTTCAATGACGATTTTTGCCTCTGCGAACGTCAGATTTTTTGAAAGCTCCCGTGCATTGACAGAGATGCCTGCATTTTTCAGAGATTTGCGGACAGAACTGACTGTCTGCGGCGGTACGGACAGTCTCGCATTGCCGAAATATCCGGCGACGGCTTTCACCGATATTCCCATCTGATCAAGCACTCTGATAAGCGAGGCTGCCGAACCGCCAGTTGTGAAAATGTCATCTGTGACAATCACCTCCCGATTTCCGGCAGCAGCTTTCAGCTTCTCAGAATTAACCGGCTAATAAATTCTCGGATGGAAAACTCTTTCAAAGGGCCCTATCTTTTTGGACTGCCGTTCGTGCAGAACGTCAAAATATGTCTCGCCTGTCACAAATTTTCCCCCGAATTCCCCGGACAGTTTTTCCGCCAGACTGACAGGATGAACATTGTTTTTTGAGGAACTCGGGACGGAGACAAACAGTGTGTTTTCAGGATTGCCAATCTGTTTTTCGAGTTCTTCCGAATGCTCCTCCGACCAGAATTTTTCCGCAAAACGGTCTGCCGCCTCTTTGTCACCTTTCTCTTTTCCCGCCAGCCAGTCAGGATCATTCTCTGTGATTTTTATGTTTGTTTTCTGACTTCTTACGACACCTTTTACTTTTTCCAACTCACCGCTGATGACTTCCTCAGCCTGTGCCTGCTCATCTGTTTTCTGCTGTTCAACTGACATTTTCATTCCAGAGGGCATAACGCTGCTAATCAGCCGCGCGGCTTTTTGTGTCGGCTGCATTAGCCTTGTTCTACGTTTTGTCTGTCACCCATCATAAATTTATACAGCTCACAGTAAAAGTCTTTCGGGTTATCGTTCATCGGAAAATGACCACTCTGCTTTATCTTTACTTTTTGGACTTCTCCGACATGAGTTACCGTAGGTAGATCGACATTTTGGTCACCGAAGAAATATGCCTTCCGGCATGGAAGTCCAAGAAATATTTCAAGCAGTTTATTGCTGTCAGACCATGTAACCAGTGATTCGGCGCTTTTGTAAAAAGCATCCGCCGATGTTGAGTCTATCGCAGCGTACCTTTTACCAAAGTTGTTAAATTGGTCTCGTAACTCAGGGAAAATGTCAGACTCAAACACTGCTGGCGGCACGCTTATGATTTTTCGACTTATGATTCCGCAATCGGCATCGATTAAATTTCCCTCAACATTTGTAAAAGTCTTCGTTTCATTCAAAATATCATCGGGAAGGAGCAGAGCCACTGCACCGCCCATGCTGTGAGCAACAATATGTAACTTCTTGTATGAAAACTTCTTAAGGATTTCAGCACATATTTGTGCCTGGGCTTCCATCGTGTAAGAAAATTTTTTTGGCTTTGAGGATTCACCAAATCCGGCAAGATCGAGGACCAAAATAGAATAGTTATCAAAATCGGTGAGGTTCCAAATGTGATGGAATGAATCCTTTGAGCAGCCTAGCCCGTGTACCAAAAAAATGAGATATTTACCAGTGTCACGCACATTTGCCACAATCTCATTTGATTGCCCATCTATAACTATTGAAAATTTCATAAGTTTCATAATCACTCAAAACGAATTGTGTAGACGTAGAACGATTTAATCAGCGGCGCGGCTTTTTGCGTCCGCTGAATTTGCTTTGTTATACGTCTAAATCTAATGAACAACTATGGCACTCATCCATATTCGAATTAAATTTGAATATGGCATAGGCTGTGTAAAATGTGCCATGGGATCGTTAATATGTAATACAGGCTCAATACGACCAAATCAAGTAGTCGTAAAAGACATTCCTCGCAAAACAACAACGTGCGCACTTTGCATCCCCGTTGATATATGGAAAATTTTCCACATATCGCCATACAAGAAAGCAAAACATGGAAACTCCCTTCAAGTTTCCCATTCACTGACCACATCAGTCTGTATAATGGAAAATAAAAAAATTGAATTTTTTTTGAACATAAACATTTGTCATGTTTATCCTGAAAATCAGTTTTTTGCAAGAATTTTTTAATTGCAGAGTGGCAGGCGTTCCGGCTAAAAGCGAAAGCAGCTTTTCAGGCGGCCTGTGCTTTCTGTTCCGGGACTGATTCCGGACCAGCTTTGTCAAAATTCTTGCATATAGATTCAAACTATTATATCAAGACCATTTTTTCAGGCGGCCTGTGCTTTCTGTTCCGGGACTGATTCCGGACCAGCTTTGTCAAAATTCTTGCATATAGATTCAAACCATTATATCAAGACCATTAATTAATCAAAACATTATTTTTGAAAGGAGAAATAAATTATGAACAATGGCTTCCCTCAAAGCCAGGCACCAACTGATGAACTGTGCATAAACACCATCCGAACCCTTTCCATGGACGCCATTCAAAAGGCAAACTCCGGGCATCCCGGGGCACCCATGGGGCTTGCTCCGGCTGCATACATTCTGTGGACCCGTTTTCTGAAGCATAACCCCGGAAACCCCGACTGGTATGACAGGGACCGCTTTGTGCTTTCAGGCGGTCACGCGTCCATGGTTCTTTACAGCATGCTCCATCTGACAGGCTATGACCTGAGCCTTGACGATATCAGGGATTTCCGGCAGTGGGGAAGCAAAACCCCCGGACATCCCGAATACCGCGTCACCCCCGGGGTGGAAACCACCACAGGCCCCCTGGGTCAGGGTGTTGCAAACGCGGTGGGCATGGCAATGGCCGAGCGGCATCTCGCAGCACGTTTTAACCGTCCGGGGCATGAAATCGTGGATCACCATACTTATATGGTATGCGGGGATGGGGATCTCATGGAAGGCATAAGCGCGGAAGCCGCTTCCTTTGCCGGACATCTGGGACTTGGCAAGCTGATCTGTCTTTATGATGACAACCAGATTACCATTGAAGGGCGCACCGACATTACGTTTACAGAAGATGTTGGCCGCCGGTTCAAGGCTTACAACTGGCAGGTTGTTGTCGTGGAAGATGGAAATGATCCGGATTTGATTTACAAGGCCATTGAATCCGCGAGAGCAGAAGCAGAAAAGCCTTCCCTTATCATGCTGAATACGCTTATTGCTTTTGGCAGTCCCAACAAACAGGATTCATCTGATGCCCACGGCGCGCCCCTGGGTGATGAAGAAGTTCGTCTGACCAAAAAGAACCTGGGATGTCCTGAAGATGAATGTTTCTGTGTGCCTGAAGAGGGGTTCGACACCTGTAAAAAATGTGCTGAAACAGGAAATACAGCAGAAGCCCTCTGGCAGAAAGCATTTGACGTTTATCACAAGGAACACCCTGAACTTGCAAAACAATTCACAGACACAATGAAAGGGGCTTTGAAAGAGGGATGGGATGCTGACCTGCCGGATTTTTCAGAAACCGAAGGGCCTGTGGCAACACGGGCAGCATCGGGCAAAATACTCAATGCCCTTGCCGAAAAAATACCTGAACTTATGGGCGGGTCTGCGGACCTGGCACCGTCCAACAAAACCATTATCGAATCGTCTTCTGATTTTCAAAAAGACGCGTGGAATGGCAGAAATATCCGTTTCGGCGTGAGGGAACATGCCATGGGGGCAATTCTGTCCGGTATGGCCCTTCACGGAGGGATTCGGCCCTACGGCGGGACATTCCTTGTTTTTGCGGATTATATGCGGCCTTCCATCCGCCTTGCCGCGCTGATGAAATTGCCGGTCATATACGTCTTTACCCATGACAGTATCGCTGTGGGCGAGGACGGCCCGACCCATCAGCCGGTTGAACACCTGGCCAGTCTGAGGATAATCCCCGGTCTGACGGTCATCCGGCCCGCGGATGCCATTGAGACGGCTGAAGCATGGAAAATCGCAATCACCGCGTCGGGGCCTGTGGCCCTGATCCTGAGCCGTCAGAAACTTCCCCTGCTGGACAGAAGCAAATCAGGTCCCCAAGGCGGGCCTGCAAACGGGGCTTATGTTCTTGCAGATTCCAACGACAAACCGGATATCATCCTTATCGCCACAGGCTCGGAAGTTCATGTTGCCCTTGAAGCAGGGTGTATGCTTGCAGAAAAAAATATTTCTGCCAGGGTCGTGAGCATGCCGAGCTGGGACCTGTTTGAAAAAACGTCCCAGGAATACAAAGACAGTGTGCTTTTGCCGGATGTCAGCGCCCGTCTTGCCATAGAAGCCGCTCTTCCCCTGGGATGGGAGCGTTATGTGGGAAGCAGCGACGCGATCATCGGCATGACAGACTTCGGTGCTTCCGCACCCGGTGGCGTTCTGCTGGAAAAATTCGGGTTCACACCTGAAAATGTTGTTCAGAAGGCAATGACGCTGGTCGGTGGTCAGTGATTCAATGTCTGGGCGGCGGGCCGGAAGCTGTCCGCTGAATCCTCGCCGCTCAATTTAATCGTCAGACTAAAAACGGAGTTAAATGCTATGGCATTCAGTGATTATAAGACAATCTCCCAAGTTCAGGCTGAGTACAGAATAAAATATGAGGAAGATAATTTTGTTGCTCTGAAAGAGCATAAAATATCAGATATATTTGTTGAAGAATTTGAGTTTAATCAGAAAAATATGGATGTTTTCTCATCTGAGGCAGCCAGATGTGAAATCATTATTTTCCCCATATTACGGGAAATGTATAAATATTATTATGAAAAAGTCTCACTGTGGGTTCAGAAATCTATTATATATGATGAAAAACTGAGCGGCACTCCCGATTATGTGATTTCAAAGAAATCAGAACTGGGAAAGACCATGCTGGAATTTCCACTGATCATTGTCGCAGAGGCAAAAAAAAATAATTTTGATCAGGGCTGGGCCCAATGTCTGTCAGAACTCATAGCTGCAAAACACCTCAACAACAGTCCTGAAATGCCTGTTTACGGGATAGTGACAGATGGCAAGCTATGGGAATTCGGGAAGCTGACTGAAAAAGGGTTTACAAAAAATACTGACAGTTTTACTGTCACAGATCTGAACAAAGTGTTCGGAGCATTGAAGTTTATTTTTGATGAGGCTGCCAAATTAGTCTGACCCCTCAGTTGGAGCAGACGCGAAAGCTGGAATCCACCGTTTCAAGTAATATGTCATTCCCCTGAGCACAGGACAAAAAACTGCGTGACGGAAAGAAACCCGGCTTTTTCCCCAGAATGAGGCGGTTTCCTCCCATATAT
>JAOZLU010000976.1 GCA_029934695.1 Desulfobacterales bacterium
ACACGGATCCAGCATGAACTGTTTTCATTCCGTCTTCCCTCCTGATCCCAGTGAAACTGCACCTTAACCCTGCCATACTCATCCGTGTCAATCTCTTCCCCCTTTCTGCCGACGACAATGGCAGTCTGCGTCCCCGGAATCTTCGGCTTTCGGGTCGTCCGCGCCGGCCGAAACGGCACATCCGCGGGAAAAGCCTCAAACGTATTCACATATCCGTCCTGATCGGCCCTGATGAAGAGATTTTTCAGAACATACATGACATTCATGTCATCCCGGTCATGCTCCTGCAAATCAAATTTGTACCCGGAAATAAAGGCCCGGCAGAATCCCTGCCCCTTTAAAATTTTCTGGGGCAGCTCATAAGCCTCAATGCGTTTGTCAGAAAGGGTCTCCCCGTCATCTGTTTTCTCAAAATTCCCCGGAAACTCATAGATTCTGAAACTCCCTTTTTCTTTCCCATCCACACTGGTCAGAAGATCAGTGTCCGGCGTTTTGAAATTAAAATCCTCTGTCGCGTACTTGTTGGGAATCATCTGCTGCTCAAGGGTGCAGTGGGTGATAAAATTGTCATCGCTCCGGTTTTCCAAAGACGCGTACCTCATGCGGGCATACGCCAGACCCGGGCATGGCTGATGAGCATCCATGTCATCCGCTATCACGAGAATATGCTTGTCCTGAGTATGCTCAAAAAAATAAAAAATGCCCTCATCCTCCATGAGCCGGGAAACAAATTCAAAAGCGGTCTCCTGATATTGGACGCAGTATTCCCTTTGCTTATAAGTCATTATGGTTCTGACATCAAAATCTGTCAGCCCCAGGTCACCGAACACCGCTTTGATAATATCCAATACAGTCTGATTCTGGAAAATTTTACTGTTTGAGGTGAGAGTCAACTGCCAGAGCCACGGCCGGATTTCCATATAATAGATGGTATGCTTCCCGTCAAAACCGCCCTGAATGAAGCGGGACACAGTGCCGTTGATATGGCGTTCGGTTCCGCTGTACTGCATAATCGTGACCGTAACCTTCTGCCCCACGATCTGCGTAAAATCGACCCGGTTATCCCCGGATGTCAGTTTTAGCCTGTAATGAAACAACCCTGAGATCCCTTCTTCCCCGTCAATCTCTTCAAGAAAAAATTTTCTTGCCTTTCCATCCAAAGGGGTTGTCACATAAAGATAAATTCTGTCCTCTGTATAATCCATTTTTCAGATCACCCATTTCTTTTGAGCAATATTGGAAACTGCACATTCCCTTATCTTTTTTTCAATATCCTGTTACTCACTCACCATTCGGTTAATATTTTTTAAAAAAATCAATTTTTATATTCAATAATATCAGATGACTGCATTGCCAGTCAGGCATCTGTTTTATAATATGCGGATAATCAGTTATGATTTTTCTGACAGATATTTGCCGGGCAGCGGCCTGAAGTCTGAACACTGCTGTCCGCTTTCAGATCCTGTTTCTGCCCGGATAACATAAACGGATCCGGATTTCAACATTTTTCTGAAAAAAAGCCTGTGTCTGTCTTCCCTGAATGATATTCGGAAAGCATATTCTCTGATTATGACAGATTCGGGGGCCGCAGTTCCGGCTGCATGCGAAGCCGTGTTCCGGCTGACACTCCGGGAGACAGGCGCTTCCCGTGAGGACAGATATGTCCGGACATCGGCCCGGTCCCCGGATCGGACAGCGGCATCGTTTTATGGCTCAGTGATTTCAGGAGGCTGTGAATCCGTCATAATCAGCACATTCTGAAATCCGGACAGGAAAATGCGGGGAGGTGCGAAAATGGGTAAGATAATTAAGACAATAATAAGGATACTGATAT
>JAOZLU010000031.1:0-4132 GCA_029934695.1 Desulfobacterales bacterium
ATAAACTGATGTTTTATTACTTTCAAACTCCGGGTCCTCCGTCACCTCAATCCGCCCCGGTTTTCCCCGCGTGAAAAGATTTCCACATCTCTTTGTAAGCTGTCTCCAGATTTCTGACAAATCCCTGTGTGTCAAAAAGAGGCGCTGTCGTGCGGTTTTTTGCGAGCTTCTGTCTTATTGTCTCAAGTTCGTCACGATGATTCGCCAGATGCACGGCAAGGTCTTTGTATGCCTCCGGACTCTGGGCAATCAGCTCGGGCAGGCCAATGGCGGTCAAAATGCTTGAAGATGCCCGCGACGCATAATGCCCGCCTTGCAGAGTTATCATCGGAACGCCCGCCCACAGGGCATCTGTTGTTGTTGTGTGACCATTATAAATCCGCGTATCCAGAGCCAGATCCGCAAGCCGATGCCGCGCCAGATGATCCGCCTTCAAAGGCAGCCTTTCTGCAAACACGAGCCTTTCAGGCATCACACCCCTTGCATGGGCCTCAAGTCTTAAATTTCTTTTGACGGTTTCGCTCGCATGTGCCAGCCACAGGATGCTTCCGGGAACCTGGCGGAGAATATCCATCCAGACATCAAACATGACCGGCTCAATCTTGTAAGCCTGATTAAATGAGCAGAACACAAAACCGTCCTGAGGCAGTCCGAAATCAGCGGGTTTCCATTCTTTGTCCGAAATTGCCTGCGTGTTGTCATTTACCTGAAAACAATGGGGCATACAGACAAATTTCTCACTGTAATAAGCAGCGTGGTTTTCAGGTGTCACAATGCTGTCTGTGATGATATAATCAAAAAAATCCGCTCCGGTCGTGCCGGGAAAACCGAGATAGGTGGCCTGAATTGGCGCGGGGCGAAGCGCGCATATCCCAAGCCTGCTGCCGCCGGTAAATCCCATCAGATCAATGAGAATATCCACCCCGTCTGCATAGATGCACTTTGCCGCGTCTGCATGGCCCATCCTGCGAATATCCGTGAATTTATCGCAATCCTGTGTTATCCTCTCTCTGTATCCGCTTTTGTCATCCTGGCCGTAAGAATAGCAGAACACATTAAATTCATCTCGGCGATGCAACCCGAATACGTTGAGCATAAGATGCGACACCGGATGATTGCGAAAATCTTTTGAAAGATAACCCACGGTGATTTTTGACTCAGATGTAATTCTCTCATCAAAGGAGAAATTCATCCTGAGACTGGATATCGGGTTGATCACCGCTTTCACCCAGGACGCTGCAATGGCGAAATTCCGGGCCGGATCAGCGCACCTTGTCAGACTTGTAAACGGATCTTCAACTGCCTTGGCTCCATTTTCCAGAGCGATATCCGTGAGCGCATCAAGCTTGCTCGTCAGTTCGCCGTATTCTTTCCAGTCGCATGTCTGCTGCAACTGCGGCACAAGATTGCTGTATGCCTGTGCATATCTCGGATCAATTTTCAGGGCTTCACGGTAAAAGACAATGGCCTCGTCAATCCGTTCCTGGGCTTCCAGCACAATCCCCAGGTTATTGTACGCCTGGACGTATTTCGGATTGATTTCAATGGCTTTTCCATAGCAGGCAATTGCCTCCCCGGTATTGGAACACTCCTTGAACATATTTCCCATATTATTGTACGCCTCAGCATAATTCGGATTCAGTTCCACCGCGTTTTTATAGCATTCAATCGCCTCCTCGCTCCTGCCCTGATCTCTCAGCGCATTCCCCATTTTATAATGCGATTCCGCATCTTTGGAAACTGGAAACTGACCTCGGTCTCCCTCTTCCTCCTTCACCCTTTCCCCTTTCCCCTTCACCCACATCTCCCGATAAGCCGTCTCGACAGACCGGGCAAAACCGTTCTCATCGCATAATGGAGAATCCTGCATCCTCTGGCGCAGGGATGCCCGGAGTTCCCGGAGCCGCTCCATATCTCCTGCAAGCTGAACCGCTTTGCCAATATAATCAGATTCGTTCTCGGCAATCAGTTCTGTCAGCCCGAGACGGCTCAAAATGCTTGTTCCCACGCGTGAGACATGTCGCTCCCCACATAATGTGATTATCGGAACTCCCATCCACAGGGCCTCACAGGAGGTTGTCGTGCCGTTATACGGAAAAGGGTCAAGCGCGATGTCTATCTGATTATATAAGTCAAGATGGCTTTGCCTCGATGAAACATGGGACATGATCGTGACTCGGTCAGCAGGAACGCCGTTCCCTGCGAATATCTCAAAATAACGGCGCTGGGCGGACTCATCTCCCAACTGCTTGCTTTTAAGCAAAAGGTGAGAACCGGGAACCTGTTTCAAAATTTGTGACCACGTCGCGACCACGTTTTCAGTGACTTTGGTCGAATTATTGAATGAGGCAAAGACGATCTGATTATTTTTCAGGGCTGGCAATTCGCCCACTTCCGGCGTTGAGGACAGGGGAGAATAACAGAGAAAGCCGTTGGACAGACGGATCAGGGTTTCGCTGAAATATCTGTCAACGCCTTCAGGATCAGCCGCCGCGTCGGTAAGGCGATAATCCATGGCTGTCATTCCGGTGGTGTCCGGGTATCCGAGCCATGTCACCTGAATCGGTGCGGGCTTGCGGGCAAAAATAAGGAGATGGTCATTTGCGGAGTGTCCGGCCAGATCCACAAGGATGTCAATGCCATCTTGGCGAATCTGCTCCGCCACCTGGTCATGACTTTTTCCCACCGTGGGATACCAATGATCGGCAAGCTGTTTCAGTTCCTCGGTCACTTCGTCAGTCTTTTTCACATCGGTGTAACAAAAAATTTCCACCTGGGTTTTGTCGTGTCCTTTGAACAGGGGAAGAATGAAATACGCGCAGGAATGCCTGTGAAAATCAGGAGAAACATAGCCCACGCGAAGTCTTCGATTCTGGGTCCGGTCATTGGAATGAGGCTGAATGTTCTCCGACAATGCTTTTGCATATTTCTCATCCCATAGACGATGCTGCTCAAACAGCCACTCAGCAGAATAGTCCGGGCCGAAAATCCTGGCATCTCCGTACTGATAGGTAAAAAGCAGATTACTGTGTCCCTGATAATATGTCGGTCTGATCGCCAGAGCTTTTTTGTAATAACCAATGGCCTCATTCAGTCTGCCCTGGTCTTTGAGTACGTTACCGATATTATTGTGGGCCTCGGGATACTCCGGATTATTTTCCAAGGCACTGTGATAGCAGGCTGCGGCTTCCCTGGTTTTTCCCTGGTCATTCAGTGCGACTCCCATGCTGTTATGGGCTTCGGCATTCCTCGGATCAATCTCCACGGCTTTGCGACAGGAGAGGACTGCCTCATCCAGTCTGCCCTGATCCTTGAACGCATTGCCCATGTTATTGTAGGCTTCGGAATTGCTCGGCCTGAGCGACAGGGATTTTTCGTAACATTCAATGGCCTCGCCCAACTTCCCCTGGGTCTTCAGCGCATTGCCCAAATTATAATGCGCTTCCGCGTTATTCGGATTGATCGCCAGGGCTTTGTTATAGCAGTCAATGGCTTCCTCCAGTTTTCCCTGGTTTTTCAGGGCCGCGCCCATGTTGTTGTATGATTCAGCATAATTTGGCCGGATTTCCAGGGCTTTTTTGTAGCATTCAATGGCCTCCTCCAGTTTTCCCTGATCTTTGAGCGAAGCCCCCAGGTTATTATAGGCTTCCGGATTCTTGGGATTGATCGCCAGAACCTTGCGGTAAGCAGTGACGGCCTCTTCTGTTCTGCCTCTGAGATTCAGTGCGTTGCCCATATTATAATATGCTTCGCCGTAATTCGGATTGATTTTCACTGCTTTCTGATATGACTCAACTGCTTCGTCAAAATTCCCCTGACGCTTGAGCACGGCCCCCAGTGTATTATGATAAACCGCACTTAGGGGATTTGTCTGGATGGCCTTGCGAATAAAATCCGTGGCTGCATCATCTTTGCCAGTCTGATAAGCAATAAAGCCCAGGAAATGCAGCGAGTCCGAATGATTCGGATTTATCTCAAGAATTTTCCTGTAAATATCCTCAGCCTTATCCAACTGCCCCGCCTTATAATGCCGGAGTGCGGTCCCCAACGCATCGTCAATATTAAATGAAGGTTTTAGGTTCGAACATCGAACATCAAGCATCGAACATCGAACATCAAGCATCGAACATCG
>JAOZLU010000031.1:4232-8531 GCA_029934695.1 Desulfobacterales bacterium
TCGAACATCGAACATCAAGCATCGAACATCGAACATCAAGCATCGAACATCGCTTCTCCCACATTTCCCGATAAACGCTTTCAATGGTTTGAGCAAAAGCTCCCGCATCGCACAGGGGAGAATTCCGCATTTGTTCCCGGAGAGAATGGCGAAGTTCACTGATTTTGGAGATATCGCCAGCCAGTTGAATGGCCTTGTTCACATAATCGGATTCATCTTGTGCAACCAATTCCGTGAGATCCAGACGATTGAGGATGCTCGCCCCGACGCGTGACGCGTGCCGGTTTCCGCATAATGTCACCACCGGCACGCCCATCCACAGGGCCTCGAACAAAGTGATCGTTCCGTTGTACGGAAACGAGTCAAGCCCAATATCCACCTGATTATAAATGGAAAGATGCGCCTCCAGAGAAGGGGTGCGGGGCATCATCGTGACGCGTCCGGCTGGAATGCCATTTCCTGAGAACATCTCAAGATAGCGGCTCCGCGTGGATTCATCTGCCAACTGCCTGTTTTTGAGCAGCATTCGTGAATTAGGAACCTGATTCAAAATTTTTGACCACAACGCGACCACGTTTTCAGTCACTTTGGTCAGATTGTTGAAAGAACCAAAGGTGATCCCACGAGTTTTCAGGGCAGGCAGTTCTTCAACCGCGGGTGCAGTGGGAGGAGGCGCATAACAGAGGAAGCCGTTGGGCAGTCGGATCAGCGTTTCGCTCGCATGCCTGTCAGCCACGCCTTCAGGATCAGCCACGGCATCCGTGAGACGGTAATCCATTGCATCCAATCCGGTGGTATCCGGGTATCCGAGCCATGTCACCTGAACCGGGGCCGGTCTGCGGGCAAACACAAGAAGACGGTTATGCGCTGTATGACCGGCAAGATCAACAAGAATGTCAATTTGATCCTGTCGGATCTGTTCCGCGACCGCACCATGACTTTTTCCCAACCCGTTATACCAGTGGTCAGAAAGCTGCCGGAGATGTTCCGTCATCACGTCGCTTCGTTGCACATCCGCGTAGCAGAAAATTTCAACCTGGATTTTATCATGCGCCTGGAACAAAGGCTCTATCACATACGCGCAGGAATGCCTGCGAAAGTCAGGAGACACATACCCCACCCGGAGCCGTCTCCCAGTTTCCAGTTTCCAGTCTCCAGTTTCCTTTTTCCATTTTTCATTCACATACTTCTCATTCCATAAACAATGCTGTTCATAAAGCCAATGCGGAGTATGGCTCGAACTGTACTGTAGGGACAACAGGAGATTGCTATGCGCTTTGTCATAATCCGGATTGATCTCCATGGCCTTTCTGTAGCACTCTGTCGCACTCGTCATGTCGCCCTGTTCCTTGAGTACGTTGCCCATATTATTATGGACTTCCGCGTTGTTCGGATCAATTTCAAGGGTTTTGCGGCAACAGTCAATGGCCTCATCCAGCCTGCCCTGATCTTTCAGCGCAACCCCCATATTATTGTATGCTTCTGCGTAATCCGGCCTGATCTCCAATGCCCTGTGGTAACAGTCAATCGCCTCATTGAGCCGCCCCTGATCATTCAGCAGGTTTCCCATATTATTGTGCGTTTCCGCGTAGTCCGGCCTGATCTCTATTGCTTTCTGGTAAGCAGCAGTTGCCTCCCTGATCTTGCCCCGGTCATTCAGTGCAACGCCCATATTATTATAATAAAAAGGATTATTGGGATTAATCGCAATGGCTTTTCGCATTAATTCTATAGCGGTCTCATGCTTGTCTGTCTGATGGGCAATAAAACCGAGATAATGGAGTGAATCTGAATGATCCGGCTGTATGGCGAGAATTTTTTTGTAAATCGCTTCAGCCTTATCCAACTGCCCGGACTGATGATATTGAAGTGCAGCATTAAATGCATCGTTTATCTTAAACCCGGAATCCGGAACCCCGGACTCAGAATTTCTGGCTCAGATGGCTGGTTTTGTCCGGTTTCCACTTTCAACTTTCAACTCACCCGAACACCATTTCCTCCACATCTCCCGATACGCGGCCTCAACAACGCGTGCAAAAGACTGCTCGTCGCACAAAGAAGAATTCACCATGCGGCCGCGCAATGAGGCCCGGAGTACGCTGAGTCGTTCTATATCTCCGGCCAGTTGAACGGCTTTGGCAATATAATCTGCCTCATCCGCTGCAATCAGATCTGTCAGCCCGAGCTGCGTCAGAATGCTCGCCCCGACGCGGCTGACGTGCCGGTTTCCGTATAACGTGACCACCGGAATGCCCATCCACAGCGACTCAAATGAGGTTGTCGTCCCATTATACGGAAACGGGTCCAGTGCGATATCCGCCTGATTATAGAAGGCAAGGTGTTCCTGCTGGGCAGCGATGCGGGGCATCATCGTGACGCGCGCTTCAGAGATGCCGTTCTCCAGGAACATATCCAAATAATGCCGTTGGATTGACTTGCTCCCCAACTGCCTGCTTTTGAGCAAAATACGGGAATGCGGAACCTGCTGTAAAATTTTTGCCCATACAGCCACTGTCTTATCAGTTACTTTTGTGAGATTATTGAACGAGGTGAACGTGAGTTCACGGGTTTTCAGAAACGGCAGACCCCCTGTTTCCGGGGGAATGTAAAGCGGAGTATAGCAATGAAATCCCTTGGGCAGACGGATCAGGGTTTCACTCGCATACCTGTCAGCCGTGCCTTCGGGATCCGCAACCGCGTCGGTAAAGCGGTAATCCATGACATCCAGCCCGGTCGTGTCAGGATAGCCGAGCCACGTCACCTGAATCGGTGCGGGTTTGCGGGCAAATACAAGAAGGCGGTTATTCGCAGTGTGTCCGGCCAAGTCCACAAGAATGTCAATGCGGTCTTTTCGTATTTGTTCTGCAACTGCCGCGTCGCTTTGTCCCAGTGTGCTACGCCAGGCATCAGAAAGTGATTTGACCCGCTCAGTCATCTCATCCGATTTTTGCACCTCAGCGTAGGAGAAAATCTCCACCTGATTTCTGTCGTGGGAATTAAACAGCGGTTCTATGAAATACGCGCAGGAGTGTTTGCGGAAATCAGGCGACACATAGCCCACGCGGAGCCGTCTTCCCGGGGTTCGGTCATTAGTATGAGGCAGAATTCCCTGCGTCAGCGACACCGCATGGGTCTGATTCCATATCCGATGCTTCTCAAATATCCAATCCGGGGAATGCTCCGAGCTGTACTGCAATGCAAACATGAGATTGCTATGGGCCTTATAGTAGTCCGACTTCATGCTCATGGCTTTCTGGTAGCACTCAATCGCCTCATCCAGCCTTCCCATGTCCTTGACTGCATTGCCCATGTTATTATAGACTTCTGCATAGTCCGGCCTGATTTTCAGAGCTTCCCGGTAGGCATCAACGGTTTCTTCGATTTTGCCCTGATCCTTGAACACGCCGCCCAGATTATTATACGCATCCGCGTAATCCGGTTTGATTGCAATCGCTTTTTGGCAGGCAACCATCGCTTCGTCCAACCTGCCCAGTTCAAAAAGCGAAAGCCCCATGTTGTTATATGCCTCGGCATAATTCGGGCTGGCCTTGATGGCTCCCTTGTAAGCCTCAATGGTTTCCTCCAGTTTTCCCAGGTTCTTCAAGGCCGCACCCATATTGTTGAAAGCCTCGGCATAGTTCGGATTCATCTCCGCCACTTTGCGATAACACGCTACCGCGGCTTCAAATTCGCCCTGGTCGTTTCGCGTGTTTCCCATATTATAGTAGGCATCTGCGTTTTTCGGATCAATTGCCAATGCTTTTGTGTAACATTCAATGGCCTGATCCGGTTTGCCCTGATTTTTGAAGGCATTCCCCATGTTGTTGTAAGATTCAGGATGGTTCGGGCTGATCTCCAGAACTTTCCGATAACACGCTATGGTTTCATCAAGCTTGCCTTGGGCGTTCAGAGTGTTCCCCATGTTGTAATGCGCCTCCGCGTAGTTCGGTCTGACCGTCAGAGCTTTTTTATAATAGTCAATGGCCTCATCCAGTCTGTTCTGCCCCTTGAGAGCGTTGCCCATGTTATTATAAGCTTCGGCATAGTTCGGATTGATCTCCAGTGCTTTTTTATAACACTCCATTGTTTCGTCCGGCTTCCTTAGATGACTGAAGGCAACGCCCATGTTGTTATACACTTCAGGATAATCCGGCTTGATCTCCAGAACTTTGCGGTAAGAGGCAATCGCCTCAACTGTCTTGCCCTGCCCGATCAGCGTGTTTCCTATGTTATAGTACGCCCCGAGATGATTCGGATCAATATCAAGGGCCTTTTTATAGCACACCATGGCCTCATCCA